>NZ_JAPFCD010000016.1:0-94536 GCF_026153155.1 Photorhabdus aballayi
CGCCCGTAACTTTCAAACACCGAATCGTACCCGCTATCGTCGTCGGCTTGCTTCTGATGCTCGAGCGCATATTT
Organism: Photorhabdus aballayi; assembly: GCF_026153155.1. Lineage (NCBI taxonomy): Bacteria > Pseudomonadati > Pseudomonadota > Gammaproteobacteria > Enterobacterales > Morganellaceae > Photorhabdus > Photorhabdus aballayi. The sequence goes on from NZ_JAPFCD010000016.1 coordinate 75, forward strand.
GGGGTTCAGAAAGTTATGGTCTTTCTGGACCGTGCCATTCGGGCACAGGTATTCGCCATAACTCCACTGGTACGCCGTGGTATCGGTCTCGTCGGTTTCAGGGTGAGTATTGTAAGTGAGCTGGATATCCGCCTGCATGCCCAGATGGCAATCACAGAACAACATCTGTTTTTCCTCAAACCAGAAGACCATGCCTTCTTCCGCCGCCAGTCGACACCAAAAATCATAGGCCGATTCACGTTTTTGCGTGGTGTATTCCCGTTCGGTATAGTGTTTATAGAGCGTATCGCGGACAAAGAGAATACGGTGCTCTTTCAGCAATTTGGTTAAGATTTCCGGCACGGACTGCCAATGGAAAATACGGCTATCCTGATTCAGCGTCATCAGCCACATATCGGGGCGGATAGTGAAAATATAAAAAGTGCGGCGGCCGTCGGTATTACCCTGTTCAGCCCCGGTTATCAAACCGTTAATGGTCCGTTCGGCCACGCCATTACGGGTAATAGTCAAGGATGCACGGCGACCCAGTTGGTCATTCAGGGGAATATCGTCACGTGAACTCGCCACCTTTAATGTCAGGCTATAAAGCTGTGATAGCTCTTCCTGCAAGGTAAATTGCGATACCTGAAAAGTTGTCTGGGATAGTGCGCCAATTCGGCAGGTGAAAACTAATCCATCCATATTTGAAACCTTACACAATTGAACCATGATCCTAAAACGGGGATCACGCCAGAGGCTATTAAACACGTCATTACATGTTGTTCTTTTAAATAGCGCCGGCCTGTTCCGCAGTAAAAAAATGACAGCGTAAAATCGCCATCATTTAATACGTGGCGTTAGCGAGAACAATAGACCGCGTCCAACTGAGTAGGATGGAGTGGAGACAAATAACAGAGAATTTCGCTCTCTCAATGTTATGACCACAAGATCACGATATTTATCATACGAACACAAAAAAAACGTGACAAATATCACATAAAATGGCGAATTAATCCTTATCAATATAGAGAATGAATAAAAAATAGGGTCACTGGGTTGAATATCAAGGCGAAACCCAAGCGTACCCATGAAACTAAATGAGTAAGGGAACCCGCAAAAATGCGGTTCCCTTATTCAACTATTAACTTCTATTAACTTCCGATTACGAAACGACGGGTGCAATCGATCCTATTCACCTATTTCACTGACGATGAATCGCGGCATGAGATGCATCACTCAGCGAAGAGCGGCGGAAATTGAACCACACCAGCACAGCCATGATCAGGAGAAACAGCGACGCAGCGCCCATCACAGAAAAAACAGCATCGTCGAACGCTGACTTAGCAAGACTGACCAACGCTTGCCCCGCATCCGGCGCCATATCTTTTGCCGCAATCAACGCCCCATCGATACCATCTTTAGCAGCATCGTAAACTGGAGAATCCACTGTAATATCAATGAAATAGCTATAGATGAATGACATAATGCTACCCATGATCGCAATACCCAATCCACCACCTAATTCATAAGAAACCTCTTCAACGGACGCCGCCATACCTGCCCGATTTGGCGGCGCAGCCTGCATGATCGTACTGGACGCAGCGGTCATTGTTGCTCCAAGACACATCCCGAGCGCAAAAAAGCAAACTATCTGCAAAGGTAGAGGCGTTGAAAAACTCGCTATGAGCGCCAGTATGGCAACGGCATACATCAGCAACGAAGTTATGAGGAATCGTGCACTTCCTAAACGAGGAAGAACCCAACCACTCACAGGACTTGCAACAATCGCGCCCAATGAGAATGGCAGGAAATAGAGCCCGGATTGCAAAGGCGTTAATGACAATACCAGTTGCAAACGCTGGCTTAACACCAAATTAAGGCCCATTAAACAGGAGGAAGCCACCAGCCCTGCGATAACCGCGGATGAGAAAGCCGGACTTTTGAACAGGTCAAAATCAATCAACGGATGCGCACTACGTTTTTGCCGTCGAATGAACAGCGCCAGAAAACCTATCGTCAGGGTGGAAGTTATCAATATCCCGATATAAGAGGGCTGCCGTTTGGCAAATTCTTTGATGGCATAAGCGAAGCTTATCAAGACAACCATGATCTGCAATGAGCCAATAAGATCCCACGGATGAGACGAATCTGTTTTCGCCGTTGGGACAAACAACCACGACAGAATGAGTGTCAAAATCACCAAAGGAACGTTGATCAGAAACACTGATCCCCACCAAAAATATTCAAGCAATAAGCCGCCAATCAGAGGGCCTATTGCCGCGCCGCCAGAGGCAACCGCCGTCCAGATCCCAATGGCAAATGATTTCTCATCTTCATCTTCGAATGTCAAAGCAATAATCGACAATGTGGCAGGCATCATAATTGCCGCCCCAACCCCTAATAATGCCCGAGAAACAACCAACATTTCCGGCGAATAAGAGTAGGCCGCCGCCAAGGATGAGAACCCAAAGATGATGAGGCCGTAAACAAACAACCGTTTATGCCCGATGCGATCTCCCAAAGTACCCGCCCCTAGCAACAACCCAGAGACAATAAGAGGATAGATATTCACTATCCATAATTTTTCCGTTGTATTCGCCCCCAAACTGTGGGTCAGACTCGGTAACGCGGTATATAACACTGTCATATCGATAGCAACCAGCGATAACGCGACTGAAACAACAGTGAGCACCCACTATTTCTTTATCGTATTCATTTCATTCATTCCTAACTACTATGTCATCTCTAGGAAATCTGGTGTCATTTAGACGCAATGGTTATCATACTCTTGCAATAAATCATTAACGTTAACGCTAAGAGTGATATCACATTTCAACTTTTTATTTAATTCCGTTTCGGCTATTCCCTGAATAGCGCCTTGAGCAACGAGTCTAGTCACTCGACTACGTGACAATACAAGTTTTTTGGCTGCACTCATTCACCCCGGTCACATAGTTATCTATGCTCCCGGGGATTCGCTCCCTTGCCGTCGCAATGCATCTTGAAATCCATAGGGTATATATAGATCAACATTTAAATTGATTAAGTTAATTACGGCTAAATTAGTCAATTTCAGATCTAATTTTAATAACATTCTATAACATCAGATCTTAAAACCCTTTATCAATTCGTTGCTTAAATAACATTGATGTTTATATTTTTCAGGCCTCGATACAATACACAGCATTCAGATAACAGAAGAGAGAGAATGGCCTTGACGTGAATTGCCATAAGCCTACGAGCAGCGTTTTATCTCGTGTTTTTTCTGGATAGTTTTCTACATCAGGTACTGTTCATTTCGGGATATCAGCACCCTCATAGTTATAATGGGGGAATTTCACTGGCTAAATACGAAAAGCAATGGGAAGAAGTTATACAAATGTTCTGATTTTGTGAGCCACTACACTTGTAGAGTAATGAGGAATGTCATTTTCCACTGGAGTATGTTAGGTAGTTTGTTCACATGTATTCCTTGTAGTTCTAATAGATAGACATAAGCTTGAGAATATTGCTATTATATGGTCGATATGGCTATTTTTATATAAAGTATTAATGTATGAGTTTCTGTCCATTTCCTGTGATTAGGTAGATAAAGTATGACAAACTATATTGAATATTATATGAAAATGAAGATGGAATCCGATCGGATTCTAGAGTTATATGCGGAGAAAATAGGTAGTGGGTTAAAAGAAGTAGCAGAAGACACTGTAGACACAATCGGACTAGGGTTAAAACGAGCACTCTGGAGAACATCATATTTCTTTGATGGATACCGTGATGTAAATAATAATATAAATAGAGAAGATTGGAGAATGATTTTAGCTCTGCGGAGTGTAATAGAAGAAAGGAATTTCATAAAGCAAATAGCAGAAATATTTACTGAACAATTATTAAAAGAAAAAAATGATGAAGCAAGAGAAAGAATATATATTATACCCAATGGATTTCAAGATGCATCGCGACGGCAAGGGAGCGAATCCCCGGGAGCATAGATAACTATGTGACCGGGGTGAGTGAGCGCAGCCAACAAAGAGGCAACTTGAAAGATGACGGGTATATATCTATTTCGATAGCAGAAGTGATATATCAATCCTTAATAAGAAATGTGGTTATAAAGAATATTGCGAGAAAATTTATAAATGCCGGTTTAGTAGCTTTTCAATCATATGGTTACGTTGAGCACGCTGCTATATCAGCAAATAAGCTAAAAAGAGAATGTCCACCTTTTTATTGGGCTTTATATAGCAAAGAGTTGGAAATGTTGTATTTTATAGTTGAACCTGTATTATCGAAAGGAAGTAACCTTATCGGGAAACAGCGCAGTGAAGATGATATTGTTCACGCAATTGCGGATATAATTAACATTTGAGTATGAATATGAGCAAAAAACTTTTCAGTAAAGAGTGGTTTAAGGAGCTTTTTTTTATATTCTTTAAGGATCTTTTATGGTCGTATACTCCTTTGGTAGTTATTGTTATATGGTCATCTATTGCTCTATTCTTTTTTCCAAATGTGTGGGGTTGGTTAACATTATTTGGTGTTATTGTTGTTATTGTTTGCTTTATAATTTTTGCGTATATAAGTGAGAGAAGGAAAAGCTAAGCATATATATTTATATATGCTTAGCTTGTTTTTAATAAACTCTATCATCCCATATGCTATAACCGGATGTGCCAGCTATTTTATGATTCCAAGATATAGATTTGTATTTAAGGAGAATTTTTTCATATGGCATCATATTATTGTTATTTATTGAGTTCGGGTATGTGCATGAAATATCAACAATGCTTGCTTCTGTAAATTTAATTTCATAAAAAAGTTCTAAGTGTCCAGCAGGATTTATTCTGTAAAAGAAAAAAATCGCTGTCATTAGTTCGTTTGAAGATATTGCCATTCCTAACAATGGAGAGGATTTATCTACAGGTTTTATGAATTGAATTGGATGATGATCTACATGTTATTCGCGAGTTATAGTATGATTTAAACTCAATACTTGTATTTGATCTTCGTGCCCTTTTTGATACCGATTTCCTATAGAGTCAAGAGTTGAACAACCAGCAGAAATTAAACCTTGTTTTTTTACCATTTAACGACAAATAAATCATATGTGACATAAGTAATTACCATCTTAGCTTTTTGTTAAATTACCTAAGAGGCGCTGTATCCCTAACTTAGGTTGTAGAATCACAACCTTAGCATTAAAATATAAAAAATTTAATAGTTAAGCACCAAATAAGTACCAAATTTATTTCCTGAACGTTACTATTTTCTTAGGTTGAATCAGTGTTAGGTATTGGGGTTTTGTTATTAATAAAGGAAAATTATGGCCTAATGGGACGAAAACGTAACTTTTCTTTGTAATAAATGACAGATCTAAAAAGTGGAAAATCCATATATTTCACAAAAAAATATGTTCGCACTATTGTTAGTTATAAGTTGCTATAACTTTATATCATTAATTACCTTATATCTTAATTATCACTTTTGCAGAGCGATAATCCCCTGACTGCTCATCAAGGAGGCCAAATGCCTTGGCAATCTTTAGGCAAAGCCATTCGTTTTCACAGCTTTCGCTGAGATCAATATTGTTCTGTTCAATCCTACCAATTGGAAGTTTGAAGATATGACTCGTGGGTGTGCTTCCCCGGGGGCGCTGCCAACATCCCTGATGCCAGAGGAGAGCGGTTTTTTCTTGAGCTCCGGCTAATGAGATCCTGAAATCATCTCGCTCTGTCATTCCCAACGGGGCGCTTTGATACCCTTCTAACAGCTCGGTAATCGCATCATCATTGAGCGGTTCACCAACCATATTACTGACGGAAGGGATATTTGCCCCCTCAGGATAAAGCTGAATGGCCCCTACACAATCCCTTCCCACACTAGCCAATAGATCGAAAGGATGCTTGCTTTGTACCTTAAACCGCGCCTGTATCCTGGCAATAACCACATCCGAATCTGGTAATAGGTTATCGAAGAAGTTGAACACCTCTTTGCCTCCATATCGTTGGGAACTAAGAGGAATTGAAAGTGAGATGGCGCGAGCACCATCCAGGAGCAGCCACTCATCTTTGTACTGAAATGACATCGCGCCAGCACCATCACGAAATAGCGTTCCTACTTCAAAACCATTAAGCGCAACCGTCAACGCTGTCATTGATTACCACTCCTCTTTCCAACCAGAACCTGTTCTTGGCGGACTTCCACGCTCCGACACACGTAGCTCCAATTCCAGCGCGGAGAGTAACTTGAACAATGTCTCTATCTTACTGCCCTCTGGATACTTCTCGAACCCCGATACAGTGCTCTGTTTCATGCCGACCCGATCAGCCGTTTCCCGCTGAGTCAACTTGCTTTTTTTGCGGGCCTCTCTCATTGCAAGTGCGAGCATCTTTGATGATGTGATCTTCATAATTATCCCCTATGACGGATAAATACAAACATATACCCTGTAGGGGATAAACTCAAGTTTATCCCCTATAAAGGATAAAAAAGAAAATATCCTCTGAAAGGGATATATCGGCTATTAAGAGAAAGTAAACCTGACCCACGCAACCGTAGGTCAGGCACATCACTGTGATTTTCCTTTATAGAAAGGAGAACCATCACAACTCACGCTTTGGACAATCAATCACATCGAAATTTTTGCTGTAGCAAATGTAAAATTCATCACGATTGATCTGAATGGCTTTCCCCTTCAATGATGGGTTATTTTTCTGGAGAAATTTAATTAACTGTTCATTAGATGGACGATTACTCGGCAATACTAACTCATCGAACAGTTCCTGCTGTTTACTGAAAAATTGCTCTGGCGTTGCAAACGCGCAAACACCATGTTTTTCCCACTCGGCTTGTAACAGATCTGCCCCTGGAGAAGCGCACAGATAAGGTTCAATCACCTGATAATCCAGTTGTGGCAAATCCCCTTTGCAAAGACGTGGATGTTTGCGAACATCAGACCAATCACGGCACTGAGCCATTGATTTACCGTTGCAGGTTTGCGCCCATAAACCGTGAATTACCCAACTAAATTTGTTTTCGGAGAAGCATTGTAATTCAAATTTTTCATATTCACGCTGCGCCTCAGCATGTTTGTTACTCTTTTTCAGTTGGTTAATCTTCTTTTCTTTGCTCTTACAAAATGCAGGAGAATAACTAATAGCCAGTTTGAAGTAATCTGTCGATGCGGTTGCATTCTGACCATAACTGTCACTTTTAGCAACGTAGTCATAATCCTTCGGCGGAGTCACAGGTAAGATACAGGATGCCCCCGTTTCCAATGTTGATCGAGACTCTAACAAATCAGTCACTGTTGTGACTTCTGGTTGCTTCACACAGCCAACAACCAGCAAAACGAATATTGCTGATAATAAATTAAAAAAACGCATCTTAATTCCTTATGGGAAATTATTTCCCTGTTGATGGTAAACAAACAAAAAACCTGCCCAAATTAGGGCAGGAGACGAACGATTAAAATTATTTTTTTTCAGTCAGATCAATTTGATATACAGCAAAACCGATATCATCATTTTCCAGATATTTCATCGGGTATTGGGAAAACTCTTTGATGAATTTTGCCGCTTTCTCACTTGGAGATGTTTCAAAACGGATATCCAGTTTCTTATCAGTTTTGATTGGCATAATCGACCAGTTACGCTCGGCTTTGGTCGTTACCATTCCTTGCTGTTTAGACATTCTGACAATGTAAGCAACCAAAACAGCACGGTTCTCATCCGGTGAAGCAAATGCGATGTGATCTTCGCCTGTACCGGCAAATTTACCGCCATAGGCACGGTAGTTATTGGTAGCAATGAGAAATTTAGCTTGAGGATCGATTGGTTTACCTTGATAAGTCAGCTCCTTGATACGGTTCGCCCCTTGATTAACAATCTGGCAATCAACGTCATATTTAGCAGGCTGAGTCAGATCAATCTTATAATTCACGCCGCTGATCATATCGAAGTTATAAGTACGGAAGCCGTTCCAGTTCAACAGATACTGCGGCTGAGTTGAATTTGGATCAATCTGGTTATACATGCCGGCCGAACACTCCAGCCATTCAAGCACATCAGCGCCGGTGACTTTCACAACCGCCAGCGTATTGGAATAGAGATACAAATCTGCGGCATTACGGAAGGTTAAATCGCCTTTTTCAACTTCAACAAACTCGTCGGGCGCATTTTTACGCCCACCGACTTTGAATGGCGCCGCGGCGGCCAGAACAGGAATATCCGCTAAATCAGGATCACCCTGAATAAAACGCCGAGCGTAATCTGCCTGTGCGTCATTCACGATTTGCACTGTCGGGTCACTTTGAATCAAAGCCAAATAGCTATACATATTGGCAGATGCTTTGCCAATCAATTTACCCATAAAACCCTGGGTACCTTGATGAGCTTGATCGACAATGTGCGCCAACTCACTATCGCGCTCAACCAGTGCCTTTTTATTCACTTTGTCATAAATCGGGCGCGCTTCCGCTTTTGCCTGCGTTACTTTCCATGTCCCGCTCTGGTTGTCGATAACCATATCAACAACACCTAAATGATCGCCCCATTGACCCGGCATAACGGCCGGAATACCGTTAACCGTACCTTTGGCAATATCAACGCCTTTAATGTCTGCAAATTCTTTACTTGGGAACACCCCATGCGAGTGACCAAACATAATCGCATCAATGCCCTTAACGTCACTCAGGTAATAAACCGAATTCTCAGCCATTGCCTTATAAGGCTCCTTGGAAAAGCCGGAGTGAGGAATAGCTATAATCAAATCCGCCCCCGCTTTTTTCATTTGAGGAACAAATTTTTTCGCGGTTTCAGTAATATCGTTAACAACAACCTTTCCATTCAGATTGACCTTATCCCAGATAACAATCTGGGGAGGTACAAAGCCGATATAACCAATCTTGATGGTATGATTTTTACCCTCCCGATCTTTTACCGGCGTATCAACAATGATATAGGGGGTGAAATAGTTCTTACCGGTTTTCGCATCTATGATGTTGGCATTGATATAAGGGAACTTCGCACCCGCAATGGCTTTTTTCAGATAATCCAAACCAAAGTTAAACTCGTGATTACCAAAGTTACCCACGGTATAACCCATTGTATTCATTAACTGATGTGCTGGATGAACTTCCTCTTTTTTAAGGCCTTTTGCTGCCACGTAATCCGCCAATGGGCTACCTTGAATCAGGTCGCCGTTATCAACCAAAATGGTATTGGAAGCTTCTGCTTTAGCCGCTTTAATTAAGCTCGCTGTGCGTACCAAACCAAATTGTTCTGTAGGCTTATCCTTAAAGTAATCAAAATCAATCAGATTACTGTGAACATCAGATGTTTCCATTACTCGCAAATCAACCGTTGCAGCATGGGCATTGCATGCGACCAATAAGGCTAATGTGGAGACTTTCAACACATTGTTAACCATTTCACACCTCTTTTTTAGGTAATTTAGGAGAACTCAAAATCAACTCTCCTTATCACTGTCAACTTATAAGTACAGATGAGCGTCGGTTTCCACAATCATCCGTTTTTATTTTTCATAAGCTGGATTGTCGCTGTTTGCGCCATCATATGCCGCTTCAACAAACAAACGCAGACTATTGTACTGAGAAATTGTTAAACGTTTATCTCAACCAACAAGATAAATCTGTTTTTTTATAGTTAGGGTCTTTTCATTTTTAACACGCAAAAGAGTTACCCTCAGACATACCACCTTGCCAGGATCTCGCCTCTTCTATAACACGAGCATGACAAAATCTGCTCTTTAGCCACCTTCAACAGCATTTAATTTTAGTTAAGTTAGAATAAAATACCTATAATACTTCGTATTTAATTATTAGCTTTATTTATGAACAAAAATCTCGCTATTCAATTGAACCGGTAAAATATTCAGGCTAATAAATACGCCTCATAACATTACCGTATAAAGCACAATTGTTAACAAATTGTAAATATTTTTATGCAATCAATTATCATCCATATTATGGTCTCCTTATATAAATGTTTATGGTATTTAATTATAAAATAACCGTTAATTTAGGTTATAATGATTGAACTCTTTTAATTAAAAAAGAACGATTTTATTAGAATTTCAATTTTCTGATGTAACTTTCAACCAAATAGTCTATTGTAAGTCTATAATAAATAAAAGCAAAAATCATTTTCGTGATAAAATGCACAATTACATCGTTAAACAAAAAAATAATTACAATTATTTGTGATAATAATCACATCACCATATAAATTTATCCTTCTAATTGAATGTTATTAATCACATTATTTATGGGAAAATTATTTTAAGATTAAAATTTAAATATTTAGTTTAAATATAAATCCATTTTAACTCTTAAATAATAAAATATTAAAAAATATAAAAAACAATGTTATTCATTTTACATAAAACTAATTTCTAGAATTAATTAAGACTATTTATTATAAAATATCACCATATATTAAAGATATTATAAAAAGTAAAAAACTTATTTATTTCTTTAAATAAAATAAAAATAACAAATTAATTTACAAACAAAATATAAAAATCAATTATCATACTGATTTAAAAGAAAAAATAATATCAGATCTATTTTTAAAATTAAAATCTGGTAATAACTTTATCACCATTATAATTACTATAAACGACTTTTCTGATCAGCATGACACATTCACCTATCTCCCCTACTATCTCACTCAATTCAGCAATGAAGAGAAAATAAAAAAATTTATGTTTCCCTCTTGACCAGCAACAATAATTACATTAATTTTATTTAACATTATAAACAATATCATTAAACTTCATCATCTCAAGTACTGTAGCGGCCTGAATGAATTTAACATAAATTAATAGCAATAATTGATTATAGTAATAGTTAATTAGCTAGAACTAGCATTAACTATTCATTCATTTTAAAGAGGTTTTAAGGTTAATCGCTGACATCAAAGCAAAAAACATAAAATAATCTAACATCTTACAGCATAAGCATTTTTTTCATCAGGATTACTGAGGATTTCCTGACAAGTTGATAACGCCTCTACCGTCTTTATTCATCACCATTAACCCTAAATAATCAAAACATTATGATGGAGGTAACTGCAAATGAAATGGTATGTCAAGGAAGCCCTCGAAATTAATCAGGCTATACCATATGAGGAATCAATCAATATCGAAGCGGGTTTTGGACCAACAGGGCTGCCACACATAGGAACCCTTTGTGAAATCCTCCGTGCCAATCTCATCAAAACCGAATTGGAGAAAATAGGCAGAACAGTTAATTTTTATCTCATTTCAGATGATTTGGACCCTTTCAGAAAAATGCCGTTGAATATTCCAAATGCTGAAAAATTAACGCCTTATCTAGGCCAACCGATAAGCAAAGTGCCGGACCCTTTCGGCAATTTTCCGTCATTCTCTGAAATGGCGGAATATCAACTCATGAAACTCGCCACAGAATATGAAATAGAGTGCCAGCTAGTCAGGAACTCTTTAGCCTATCAAAATGGCGATTACAATGATGAAATCAAACTATTCCTGCAAAATTTCTCAGTGCTAAATCAAATATGCAAGGAATCAACAGGATCTTTAAGACAAAGAACCTACAGTATGATTATGCCGATTTCTGAAAGAACTGGCGCCGTACTGGAACATATTATCGTTACCGGCGTGAACCCTGCCTCGGGAGAAATAACCTATTACATACCTGGCGATGAAGTCATTAATAAGCCCGGTTATGAATATGGCGTAGAAATTCGGGAACTTTATAAAAATGAGATACTAGATCAAGAGCAAACTATTTCGGTACTAAACGGTAAATCCAAACTTCAGTGGAAAGCAGACTGGGGTATGCGCATCCTTGCCAGAAACATTCATTTTGAAATGCATGGTGAAGATTTGCTGGTTTCCGCCGCGGTTGTGCGCCAGATCGCGGGCGCATTAAACAGGCCAATTCCACGTTTTTACAAATATGGGCTTTTTCTTGATGATGCAGGTAAAAAAATATCGAAGTCGAAAGGAAATAGTTTCGCTTTGGATGATGTTCTCCACCTGCTTACACGAAACGCAATCCGCACTTACCTTTCAAAAGAGCCCCAGAGATCGTCTAAATTTTATGTAGCGCTGGCGCCACATCTCAATGATCAAGTGAGTATTTCGCAAAAAGATAGAAAACGATTATCTTTTTCGAAGATAGCAAGAATATTACACGCGTCAAAACCGGCGAGTAAACTCGCGGCTGAGAATTTTCTAAATCGCTATAAAAAACCGGGGGAATCTATTTCAGAACAGGAATTGGAAATAAGTTATAATTATTATATCAGGACATGCAAAAACGAAAATCAAGGGTTGCAAAACATTAAAGAAGAAAGTTATTTCTTAGCCATTGCCAACTCAATAAGCGCAGGAGAAATATCAACTAAAGATCAACTTTTCCAGCATATAATCAATATATATGAAGACCATTTTTCAGATGACAAATCATCCCAAATATGGTCTCTGCTCTATCGAGGGTTATTCGGCGATACTAAAGGTCCACGTATTAAAACATGGTTAAATTTAAATGAGATGCAATATATTTTAACCCATTTTAAAAACCCACATAAAAACAAGGTAGAAAATAGCATTAATAAAGAAGTTAATATTTCTCAAAAAGAGAAATTCATAAACAATAAGATCGAGGAGACTCCAATATATATGACTAAGTTATACAGCAAAATTAATTTCACCGAAATTAGAAAAAAATGCGACGAACTTTCCTCAGCTTTACAGAAAAATCGCGAGGCTCTAGTTGAAGCGCTCTCTGGCTATCAATGTAAAAACGTCACTGAAGATGAAATTCTTCGTTCAATGGATGTCTTGAATAACATTGAGAACAACAGAGAATATTTCAAAAAGAAAATTTATGGCGTCACGTCATTTCTCCCGCTTAACCAACCCATTTATGCTTCTGTATGTTTTGGTTTTATCCCCTCGCTTATGGCAGAAAACGTATGCATACGCCCTCCTACAGCCATGCATACACACTATAAGAAATTTGGGGAAGTTATTAATTTATCGGAATTTTCTCCGACACTATCCATTTCTTATGAAGATAAAGAATTATTTTTAAGTCAACGAGTAAAAATAACTGATGCGGTAATTTTTACCGGAACGCCAGAGAATGCGATAAAAGTACGTAAACATTTCAGAAAAAACATTTTATTTATTCTTAATGGCGCCGGTCATAATCCACTCGTTATCTCAAAAGATGCAGATATTAATCTGGCCGTTGAAAGTGCAAAACGAGTCGTTCTGTACAATCAAGGGCAGGATTGCGCGGGTCCGAACGCCATATTAGTGCACAATGATATATACGATCTATTCAAAGAGCGATTAATTTCTGACTTGAAGAATATGGAAGATAAAGTCGGACCTTATAGCGACTATAAAAATATTGTCGGCCCTAATAGCGACATTGATCACAGTGTAAAAATTGCCTCAATATTTAAAGCAAATCGACCCTATTGCACCTATGGAGGAGACGTTAATCCCATCAATGGGATGATAAAACCGACGGTTTTCGAGAAAGAATTATCGTTAGGCGGCAATTATAAAGAATTTTTCGCTCCCGTTTTCTTTTTACAGAAATATTATCAAGATCAAGATTTAATTCATTATTTTTCTGATCCTTTGTATCCTGCTAATGCTATGTATATATCTCTGTTTGGTTCCAGTGATTATATCCATCATCAACTCAGCGAACGCCTTCATCTGCCAGATAGTATTCTTAGTAATACTGACTTACATCTGGAAGAGCACGGCTATCTTCCCTATGGTGGTCAAGGACCGGCTGCTTCATGCCTTTGGTACGAAGGTAATAGGATTAACGGCAGTACGTTGCCGCAGCGTGATATATATCATTATTTAATTGAACCCTTTGATACCCTTCCCACGCCAAAGGGTGAAAAACGCCACTGCGCTCAAGCAAGAATTTAAACCACTCCGGTGAATCCTCACTTCAACGGATGACCTGACCGCGCCGTACTTCCATAAGTAAGCACGGCGTGTCTCAGCACTTGATGGAAATATAACGCCAATTAGCCGCAACTGTTTTAACTCAGCTTGATGAACTGTAGACGCCGATGCTTTTAAGAGAAAAGCCGCCAATTTGCATAATTGACATAATAAACTAGGGCTTATCTCTATGATTCGCTATCATGCTGTCTTATGTTTGCAATGCTCACCGATTCATTGAGCAAAAATATGGGGTAATTTTATGTTGTGGTTCAAAAATTTAATGATTTACCGTTTAAACCGGGAAATTTCACTTTCTGCGGATGAACTGGAAAAACAATTGAGTCCGTTAGCATTCACCCCATGTGGCAGTCAAGATATGGCGAAAACAGGTTGGGTGCCGCCAATGGGTTCACACAGTGATGCTTTTACTCATGTCGCTAATAACCAAATTCTGATTTGCGCCCGTAAAGAAGAAAAGATGTTGCCTTCACCAGTTATCAAACAAGCGCTACAGGCAAAAATTGAAAAACTGGAAGGAGAACAGCATCGCAAGCTTAAAAAAACAGAGAAAGATTCTCTGAAAGATGAAATATTGCATACCCTGCTACCGCGGGCATTTAGCCGATTCAGCCAAACTTATATTTGGATCGATATCGCCAATAATCTGATCGTTGTTGACGCTGCCAGTGCTAAACGAGCCGAAGATAATTTGGCATTATTGAGAAAAAGTCTGGGTTCTTTACCTGTTGTCCCCCTGACATTCAAAGATCCAATAGAATTAACTCTAACAGAATGGGTACGTTCCGGTGATTTGCCAACAGGTTTTGCTTTAATGGATGAAGCTGAACTAAAAGCTATTCTGGAAGAGGGTGGCGTGATTCGTTGTAAAAAACAAGATTTGGTTTCTGATGAAATCGCTACCCATATAGAAGCCGGCAAATGTGTCACCAAACTAGCGCTCGATTGGGAAGAACGTATTCAATTGATGCTGTCAGATGATGGCGCTTTCAAACGTATAAAATTCAGTGATACGCTGCGTGAACAAAATGATGACATTGACCGGGAAGATTTTGCCCAACGGTTTGATGCTGACTTTATTCTGATGACCGGTGAATTAAGTGCGCTGATTAAAAGCACCATTGAAGCATTAGGCGGCGAAGCAGAAAAATAACCATACAATTCATCCAATAATCGCCAGTCTATTGCTCGTTCCCCCTTACTGGCGATAATATCAACCTATTTCCAGAGCCAATAATAACGTTAAAGCTATCCACGGTAAGCCAATTAAGGTATTCAATGAATTCAGCTAACAAAAGCTATCAACCCCCCTTCTCAATTACAGTTAAAATGATCCAATTAGTTGCTGAAATCAGTGAGAATATCGGGCGGTTAAGTACAGAGCAGGAGCAAATAAAAGCCCTGCGATTGAGACGCATCAATCGGATACTAGCCATTCACGGTTCACTGGCAATTGAAGGTAACTTACTTGATGTAAGCCAAATCACCGCCATTATTGAAGGAAAGCGAGTTATTGCGCCAATCAGTGAAATACAAGAAGCACGTAACGCTATCTTGGCTTATGAAAAGCTTAACCATTGGCATTTCACATCAGAGCAAAACTTACTGGAAGCCCATTATGTTCTCATGAAAGGATTGCTAGATAATGCCGGCAGTTATCGGCACAGCGGCGTCGGTGTAATGGATGGAGAAAAAGTGATTCATATGGCGCCACAGGCAAACCGGGTTCCAAAGCTGATGGGCGACCTTTTTCACTGGTTAGGCTCTACTGATATTCACCCACTTATTGCCAGTTGCATTTTCCATTACGAATTTGAATTCATTCATCCGTTTGCCGATGGAAACGGCAGAATAGGCAGATTATGGCAAACACTAATCCTAAACCACTGGAATCCATTATTCGAATTTATTCCCGTTGAAAGCCTGATTTATGAACATCAAGCTCATTACTATCAGGCAATTAATCTCAGTAGCCAACTCATTGATTGTGCGCCATTTATTGAATTTATGCTGCACATGATCCGTGATGCAATTCTGACATCTACCCATCAGGCTACCCAACAAGTTAAACAACTAATTATGGTATTGAAAGGGGAAATGAACCGTGGGCAACTGCAATCAGCCCTTGGATTAAAAGATCGTAATTCATTCCGTCAGCGCTATTTGCAACCCGCTCTAGAAACGGGATTAATTGAAATGAGCCATCCAGAAAAACCTAGCAGCCCATTACAGCGCTATCGTTTGACAGAAAAAGGGGTGAATTTAAAAACTCACCACAAATAGCGAACAGTAACCAATCCCTATCCTATCGGAAGCTTCGATGAAAACCTTCACAAATAAAATAGGACTATAATATTTAATTAAATATCAATATCTTAATAAAATAATTCAACCACATCAGCGAAACATTTACCCCTTTCACTATTTCGGCCACATTCATTAAGTAGACATCAAAACTATAAATATAGTGCTTTAATGTCTACTTAAAATAACTATAATCAAGTGAACATCAAAACCATAAACACATAGAGTTATTGTTTAGTTATGGATAAATCTACTGCATTTAAACGTTTTATTGACTGGGATAAAAAAGGGCGATGTGTCTTCACCCTTGCCGATCTCAGAAAAATCTTTCCTGAAGATAGCCCCAAAACACTCCAGGCGGGCTTAAATCGTCTGGTTAAAGAATCGATGCTTTCACGACCTGTACGCGGGATTTATCTGTTTAACCTTGCTCATAGTCACGATAGTTACACCATTGAACATATTGCCAAAGCTCTACGACGCGGTGAATACAATTACGTTAGCCTTGAATCAGCATTAAGTGAATATGGCATTATTTCACAGATCCTGATCGATAGACTCACCGTGATGACAACAGGCCGAAAAGGTCTTTATCACACTCCACTGGGTACTATTGAATTCACTCATACCAAACGCCAACAGGAAGATATCTTAGCGAGTATCACGCAAGCAGACCGCCCTTTGAGACTCGCCAAACTTGAATGCGCATTACGTGATTTAAAACGAGTTGGTCGCAATACCCATTTGGTGAATAAGCAGGAGATTACACATGGTCAATAAAGCAAATTTCGCCCAACTTATAGAATTAGCAATGCAGGTACCCGGACGTTCCCATATGCGACCTGTTATTGAGAAGGAACTGTTGCATTACGATATTCTCTATTGCCTTGATATCAATGGATTACTTGATCAACTCACTTTCCAAGGAGGAACATCTCTGCGTTTATGTCACGGTGCTCCACGTTTTAGCGAAGATCTAGACTTTTCCGGTGGTGTTAACTTTAATCGTAATCAATTACAAGCCATGAAAACATGTTTGGAACATTACATTGGCAAACGTTACGGCTTTGAGGTTTCAGTTAAAGAGCCCGCCGATTTAAGAAACGAGCCTGAATATGCTGGCCTTAATATAGATAAGTGGCAAGTTTCAATTGTCACCGCGCCTGAGCGCAAAGATCTCCCCAAACAGAGAATCAAAATTGAAATTGCCAATATCCCTTCTTATTCTCGGGAACCAAAAGCATTAATGACCAACTACAACTTTCTACCGGATGGCTACGCCGATACACTGGTATTAACCGAATCATTGGATGAAGTCATGGCAGATAAACTGGTTTCTCTGGTCAATACACAACGCCATGTGCGGCACCGAGATATCTGGGATTTGCGCTGGCTAAAACAGCAAGGAGCTACCCTGCGTATGGATTGGGTTAATAACAAGATTACAGATTATCGTATTAGTGATTATCCAGACAAATTAGCCAATATTCTGACACGTTTGCCTGCAATTATTAAAGGTGATGCTTTCCGTAATGAAATGAAACGTTTTATCCCACAAGATGTCCAGGAACGCACGCTGCTCAAAGAAAAATTCTTTACATTTTTAACTACTGAAATCGCTGATATGCTACAACGAGTACAAAACTTACTAAACAGTTGCTCAACATCCGAAAACGAATTCATTATGTAGATAAACTAAAATATCACTAAGATATTACAGATTATTGACAAAGCGCTGGTTTTTTTATCCAGAACTTTGTCAATAATCTGAGAGCAACCACCAGGTTGCTCTTACCAACATGTGAATGAATTCAATCGGCCTGAAAAACAAATCGTCCGCCTAAAACAGCAGCATAGCGATTGAGTGTTCCCAACTGAGGATCAACCACCCCTCTTTCCAGTCGGCTGATATTCTGTTTCTGGGTTCCCATCCGACAGGCAACATCTTCCTGAGTCATTTTGCAGGCTTTGCGCGCCAGTTTGAGTTGCTGGACAAGAGCCTTGCGAGCCTGAAGATCATCCCATGCCTCCAGCCCTTCAGTTGTTGCCAGGAGCTCAGCCTTAACATCAGACAGCGTAACGAAATCGTAATCATCACTGTTCATTTTCATTCCAGCATCCTCTTTACCACTTTCATTCGTTCCCGGGACAGTTCCAGTGACGTTTTAAGTGTCTTCTGGGTCTTTTTCTGCAAAACATGTACTACAAAAATTTGTCTGCCCGTATGAAAGAAGAAAAATCCACGCGCAATACCTTACGGGCACTTACTCTCAACTCTTTCAGTCCATTGCCTACATCCCTCACTCTTGGTTCCCTGAGCTCCGGTCCTGAATTTTCGAGTGCTTCCATTGCATCAACAAGCGCGACCTGTAACCCTACAGGAAGTCTTCGTGACTCCTTACGGACGGCGCCAATTACCGTTACGGTAAATTTCATATCAGCATCCTTGTAATCATATACGATGACTTTACTCCATCAAAACAAAGCAATCAACAATGATTACTTTCAAACATTACTTATCTGATATTCTCCAGTTTGTTTGGTACATAGAGACGTTCACGGGCCCAGATAACCTCGGGTGTATCCCGAACAATCTTATAAATTTATTGAATACACGAATTATTAACGCTGAGTAAAGCCGAATTTAATAATACACCTTAATTTTATCCATATTTATTACATAGTTTAATTCAATAAAATCATAATACATATTAAAAACATATATTACCTTATAACCAAACAAAGATAATTACTATTAATTTATTAATAACAAACACCTATTAATTCCGAATCAACCTTATTCCAATAAATTACTCACCATGATTAAACAGGCCCTTATACCCGTTATCTTTCAAGTTGCCTCTTTGTTGGCTGCACTCACTCACCCCAGTCACATAGTTATCTATGCTCCCGGGGATTCGCTCCCTTGCCGTCGCGATGCATCTTGAAATCCATAGGGTATATAAGAGCCTGAATAACTTTATTCTCCAATTATTAACGGAAAGAAAAATAATCTATTCTAATATTTCCTCTGCATATAAAATTAATGATGAATGAGCTCTAATGAATACAGTGTTACCGTTGAAGGTTTCGCACCTTTATCTACCAACGTTAATTTATTATTATCTATAGACACATTAATCTGGTTAGTCACCTCTGGCGGTGTTATTTGTGCCAGCGATCCGCCTTCTTGAATACGATATGCTTTAATTTTAACTTTCTTGCAACCTATATGATCAATCACCACGGTAACGCCTTGGTCACTATGAGTATAATCGCGAGTTTTAGGTCTCAAAAGAGAATCTTCAGGAAGTTGTTGTACTGGCTCCTTCTGTACTACCGCATTATTAGATTGAATGGTTGTCGGATCAACACCACCAAACCATTTATTCTTACTACAGGTATCCGTTAATTGATCTAATGTCCGACTCGTATCCAAATAGTATTGTCGATATAAATCCGCCGGAACTGGTGGTACACTACCATCAGAAAAACTCTTATCCACTTTATAATTTGCTGCGAGGATATTAATTTTATTACCCGATTTATTTTCGGCCGCTAAAACCGTTAAGCCAGTTGAAAAATCCTTTTGACCACTTAATATATAAGGTGTTTTTAATATTCTAGCAAAAAGACCAAAAGATTGGGCTGAGTAAGTACAGAAATTCCTAACGCTTGGGTTTTTAGGATTAGGTTGATCATTAAACAAGCCAAAAGATAAACCATCCCCACGATAATAATGAGCCAGGTCAACTTTAGTATATTGCATATAAATCAATGAGGAGGCGATATAGGCTGCATTTTTAGGACTCTGCACTTTGGTAAATGTATTTCTCGATCCAAAAGGAGTTGAGTTCCACTCAGTACAAATACTCTCTGTCTTAGTAAAGCCATAAGTATGCAAACTTTTCTGAATCGTATTACCCATATCAATAATGTTTTGTGGATCTCCAGTATCAACATATCCATGCCAGGAAAAGAAATCTAACGGTACATGATTATCCCGACAATATCGGAAAAATCCGTCAATATAATGTCCTCCTGCATGATTACTAAACGAAATACCTGCACCACCGACTTTAGCATCAGGATCAACCACCTTAATTAATCTGACTACTTTTTCATATAATTGATAATATTTTTGTGGATCATCCGTATTCCAGAAAAACATCAAATCAGGCTCGTTCCAAATCTCCCAATAGCTTATTTTTCTCGGCAACCCAATGCTGGCATAGTTTACACCATAACGATTTACCAAGGCTTTAACTAATGCTGCATAAACATCAAAATCCTCTGGTATTTCATAACCGCCATCAAGTGAACGCCCAATACGGAAAAAAATTTGTCGCTGAATATTATCTGGATTTACATCTGCTTTATTATTCAAAACATCACGCAGATAAGTATCGGTCATTTCATAATTGGCATCTTTTAATGCAAGATTCACATCATGATTTCTCATCCCGATAGCCGCATTGGGAAAAATACTTCTGACATTTGCAATATCAGCAACAAGCTTTTTAGCCGCGGGTTTCTTTTCCTCCGGTACGTTGATAATCATTTGATCTTGGTTATTTTTTCTATCCACCTGGAAATAATTATCTATATCCCCAATACCAAAGCCGTCATGGAGCCGGACATGGGTAACTCCTATCTGATTAAATTCATTATCTAAATCAGGGAAACCCGGCGCTATCGATTTAGGAAGACCATTGACGCCATTAACCGCTTTAAGACGTGAATTATACCCTGCTGATAGATCTCGATGATTTTTATTAAATGAAAAAACTTTAGTCATAATATCCTCTATATTAATTAAGAAATTGTATCCCTATAACCTAAAAACAATATCAAAGAATAAATACATTTATCCAACAATTCAATAACAATAAATGAATGGAAGACTTAGATAACAATTAAATATCACTTTTAACTACAACTTAAAATCCCCATCTATTACTTTGAATTTATTGAATTAAATAAACAATTACATTAATACAATTATTTCCTGTAATAAAATTGACTCTGTAAGTTATTTAACCAGATAATCATTAAAAGAGAAAAAATATATCTCAATCAACCAAGAGTGGTATTAATAACAATAACAAAATAGCACATGGCAAAATCATATAGAGAGTAAATTATATTGAAAAATATCGTGAAAAAAATCATTAACACATATTACAATGAATCATTATTAAACAGGCTCTTTTCAGAACCTGTCAGATTAAAATGATTTTATTTTACATTGATTAATTTAATGGAAAAAATTTACTATAATATTCCCATTGTATATAAGATCAATTATTCTCTAGCTCCAACGAATATAATGTTACCGTTGCAGGCTTCGCTCCCTTATCCACTAGCGTTAATTTATTATTAGCGATAGATACATTAATCTGGTTAGTCACTTCCGGGGGTGTCATTTGTGCCAGCGATCCACCTTCTTGAATACGGAACGCTTTAACTTTAAATTTTTTATAACCTATATGATTAATCACTACAGTGACGCCTTGGTCACTATCAGTATAATCACGATTTTTAGCTCTCAACATATTAGTCGGAAATGGCTTAACAGGATCATGTTGCACTACCGCATTATCAACATGAATTGTTGTCGGATCAACGCCACCAAACCATTTATCCTTACTCCAGGTATCCGTCAATTGATCCAGTGATCGGCTAGTATCCAGACAGTGTTGTTGATATAAATAATCGGGTGCCGCATTACCATCGGCAAGACTCTTATCAACTTTATAATTTGCGGCAAGGATATTAATTTTATTGCCTCCAGCATTCTCAGTTGCCAAAACAGTCAGGCCTGTTGAGAAATCCCTATTACCACTTAAAATATAAGGTGTTTCGAACATTCTGGCAAACAGATAAAAGGATTGAGCTGCATAGGTACAGAAATTTTTAACACATGGATTTTTAGGATTAAGCTGATTATTAAATAAACCAAAAGATGAACCATCTCCCCGATAATAATAAGCTCTATCGGCTTTTATATATTGCATATAGATAAACGTGGAAGCAATATATGCCGCATTTTTAATCCCCTGCACTTTTGTATATGTATTTTTTGTCGCAATAGGACAGGAATTCCATTCAGTACAGAAACTTTCTACATCGGTAAAACCATAAGTATGCAAACCTTTTTGAATCGTATTTCCTACATCAATAATGTTTTGCGGGTCTCCAGTTCCAACGTATCCATGCCAGGAAAAGAAATCTAATGGCACATCATTATCTCTACAATATCGTAAAAGTCCTTCAAAGTAATCTTCTTTTACTTTATAAATAAACGCAATACCAGCACTACCTACTTTAACCGAAGGATCAACCGCTTTAATTATCCTTGCAATTTTCGCATATAATTCATAGTATTTTTCAGGATCATTATTATTCCAGAAAAAATTTAAATCAGGTTCATTCCAAACCTGCCAGTAGGTTATTTTTCCTGGCAAACCGATTTTTTCATAGTTTAAAGCGTAGCGATTCACCAACTTGCTAACTAATTCTGCATAAATATCAAAATCCTCTGGTATTTCATAACCACCATCAACGGAACGCCCAATACGAAACATAATCTGTCTCTGAATATTATTTAGGTTTAGTTCAGTTTTATTATTCATAATGTCACGCAGATAAGCGTCAGTCATGTTATAATTAGCATCTTTTAATGCAAGACTAATATCATGAGTTCTCATACCGACAGCAGCATAGGGAAAGATACTTCTGATATTTGAAATATCAGCGAATAGTTTTTTAGCCGCAGGTCTATTTTCTTCTGGGACATTAACCATAATTTGATTTTGATCATTGATTCGATCTGAGTGGACATAATTATCCATATCGCCAATACCAAAACCATCATGAAGCCGAATATGGGTAATTCCCATCTGATTAAATTGATCATCTAAATCAGGGAAACCCGGCATCAAAGATTTAGGAACACCATTGACACCATTAACTTCTTTAAGCAATGAGTGATGCCCTGAGGATAAATCTCGATGATTTTTATTGAATGAAAAAATTTTAGTCATAATAAACCTCTATATTCGTTAAGAAATAATATTGCTATAAATCAAAAATAATACAGAAGAATAAATATATTTCTCTAACAACTCAACAACAATAAATGAATCGAATACTTAGAGAATAGTTAAACATCATCTTTCACTATATATTAAAATTGCCATCTATTAATTTTGATTTATTACAGCAATCAATAATCACATAGATACAATTATTTTCTCCAATAATCTAACCTGTGATTTATTTAACAAAATCAGCACCAATAAATAGCTATCTCAATAATAAATTGATATTAATAACGACAGTAAAAAAACACCCAATAAAATCATATAGTGAGTCAATTATATTAAACAATATCGCATAAAACCATTAATATATATCGCAAATACATTTAAAAATCATAACTAAATAATATAAAAAATTTCAATAATATTGAGCCATAAGGTTGAATTACTTAAAAATGCCAAGAGGCACCCATTCTATATGCCTCTTGTTTTGAATTTTCCTAATGACTTTAATGTCCTACCGTAATCTGAACAGGTTTCCCTATACGAGTTAACATATTAACCAATGCGTCAATGGTGAATTTACTTACTTTTTTATTCACAATATCAGATACTCTTGGACGAGAAATGTTTAACACAGTTGCTACTTCAGCTTGTTTCATTTTTTTATCCACAATCCATAAAGTAATTTCCTCCATTAACTGCTCTTTGATTTGTAGTGTATTTTCTATTTCTTGTAAAGAGGTTGCATGAAGTTTCTGAGCCTCTTGCTCAGTAAAACCTAACTCTGAAAATATATTTTTCCCGATTGGAGTTACCCTACGAATTTCAGTGTCAATTTTAGTGGTCATTTGATATTTCTCCGTTGCTGGATAATTGTATTGTATCGTGCTTTAGCAATATCCCTATCATGTTTGTTCGTTTGTTGAGTTTTCTTCTGAAAACTATGTAATACGTAAATAGCTTCATCAAATTTAGCAACATACATAATACGATAAATGCCTGTCTTGTCTCTTAGCCGTATTTCTTTTACGCCAGAACCGATATCAGAAAAGGGTTTCCAGTCTTCCGGCTCTATTCCATGCTATATTCTATGAAGCTGATAGCCTGCGTCTTTACGTGCATCGGAAGGGAAGGTCAACAAATCTTCATAAGAAGAGCCAATCCAAGCAATTTCTTTCTCTATACCGTTATACCGTTATACCGTTATACCGTTCCTGATTTTCGCCACAATGTTTCCTCATCTGATTGTATAAAATTTTATACATTCATGCGCAAAATTGCAAGTACAGCATTGAAGGAGGTCGAAATCCAACGAGGGTTTGCTACACAAGCCCTAGCCGTAATGAAAGAGCTTAATATTCAATGAGATAATCCTAATGTTAACTGTAACGGCGGAGCCATATCTCTGGGCCACCCACTAGGTGCATCTGGAGGAAGAATTTTGGCAAATGCGGTCTATCAACTACACCGGCAACAAGGAAAATTAGCTTTATGTACCATGTGCATTGGTGTTGGACAAGGCATCGCAATGATCCTTGAAAGAGTTTAATCATCCTTCTGCCAAGACTAAATCGTCTTGGCAAGCCTCTTTTGCAATAATGACATAAATACGGTTAATTTTGCTGGCGGGTGAGCAAGCGCCCGCAATAAATAAATATCTTCTTTACGTCCATCTGGATCATTAAATAAAGGCACAAGTTTCTCAGAGCGAATATCTGTGGATACCACCCAATTAGGCAAAAGTGCTATTCCAAATCCACTCACCGCGGCCATTCTCAATGTTTCAAAGTCATCACTGCGAAAAATTCTATTCTCATCGTTGAAGTTAATAGAATCCCGATAACGTAACCAGCAAACGCCAGCGGGGTCATGATGTTTATCAAGCAAATAGTGATCACTTAATTCGGTAAATGACGTCGGTGTTCCATACCTTTGAATATAGCCTGGGCTGGCACAAATAATCCAAGTTTGTGTAGAGATGCACTTTGAATAAAGCGTGCTATCTTTTAATTCACCAATACGAATAACGGCATCAAGACGATCTCTGACAGGATCAGTTAAACGTTCGGTTTGATCAAGTTCAACCTGAATTTTAGGATATTGAGTAAATAGCTCTGCTAGCATCGGAATAATATGTTGACGCCCAAAGGTTAGCAAACAAGCTATACGTAATACCCCTTGCGGTTCGCCATTCAATGCCGCTAATTCAGCCTGAACATCAACAAGATCATTAATAATACCTTGCGCCCTTGAAAATAAAATCTCACCGGCATCAGTCAATGATAAACCACGGGTAGAACGAAAGAATAGTTTTGTCTCTAGCATCTGTTCAAGATTGTCTACTTGACGTGTAATAGAAGATGCCGCCATACCTTGCAAACGAGCAACGGCAGAAAAACTTTGTGAACGGGCAACATGAATGAATGTTGCTAGCATATCGGTACGTAATAAATCTTTCATCGCAATTTTTACCTTCGAATATTCAAACGCCTTATATACCTTATAGATTTCAAGATGCATCGCGACGGCAAGGGAACGAATCCCCGGGAGCATAGATAACTATGTGACCGGGGTGAGTGAGTGCAGCCAACAAAGAGGCAGTTTGAAAGATAACGGGTATATATTACAAATAATACACAACATCATAATACCGCTATCATCTTTGCATTCTACGCAAAACAACTTCGCTCGCTCTTTTCATTCCCGCAATCTGCGGATAGTGTCAAAATCATTTCATCATAATTCCGGCCAAATGCTGAGAGTTCCCATGTCAAATACAGCAATTCAACCAAACCCTATTTCTTCCGTTTCTCTTATCTTATTATCTGTTGCTTGCGGTTTTGCTGTAGCGAACATTTATTATAATCAACCATTATTGCCAGTAAT
The DNA here is from genome assembly GCF_026153155.1 of Photorhabdus aballayi. NCBI lineage: Bacteria > Pseudomonadati > Pseudomonadota > Gammaproteobacteria > Enterobacterales > Morganellaceae > Photorhabdus > Photorhabdus aballayi. The sequence goes on from NZ_JAPFCD010000016.1 coordinate 26,297, forward strand.
TGGGACAAGTTTTAACGTTAATGGTTCAATATCTGGCTGGATCGCGACATTAACGCAGATCGGCTACGCAATGGGGCTTCTCTTTTTTGGACCGCTTGGAGATGCACTAAGCCGTCGCAAGCTTATTTTCAGCCTCTTAATTGGCAATATAATCAGCCTTACCTTGTGTGCCACAGCGCCGAATTTTACATGTTTTCTAATAAGTAGCCTGATTGTGGGATTAACTTCTATTTCAGCACAAATTATTATTCCAGCCGTATCCGGTTGGGTAATCCCAGAAAAGCGCGGCCGAGCGGTAGGCAATCTAATGAGCGGCCTTTTTGCCGGAGCACTGCTTGCCAGGGCATTGAGCGGCGCAGTTGGAGAATATTTCGGCTGGCGTGAAATGTTTGTATTGGCAGCTTTAATTGATATATGCCTGCTTTTTCTGGTCTGGTTTGTATTGCCACAAATAGAAACACCATACACGATAACTTACAGCCAACTTCTTATTTCACTCGGTAAATTAATAAAGCAACAGTCCCTTTTGCGTGAAGCAGCATTATCCGGTTTTTTACTGTTCGCCGCTTTTAATACGCTGTGGGGTTCTCTGGCCTTATTGCTTTCCCAACCACCTTACGGATGGGGAAGCGATATTACAGGTCTCTTTGGTTTGACGGGAATTGTGGGAATGCTAGCTTCACCAATAATAGGTTCATTGACAGATCGCTTTGGTGGGAGAGCTATTGTTGCCACAGGTGCTTTATTAGTGACATTAGCCTTGTGTCTAATTAGCGGCACGAGCCACAGTATTCTATTTTTATTCGCCGGTATTATTCTGTTGGATCTTGGCAGCAGAGCGGGTTTAGTGGCAAATCAAACACGGTTATATACATTATTACCTGATGCCCGCAGCCGACTAAATACCGTATTTATGACCTGTTATTTCGCCGGCGGCGCAATAGGTTCTTCTTTAGGCGCTGTCGCCGCCTGGTATTTTTCTTGGTATGGCGTCGCTGTCAGCGGCGGAGGATGCGCATTATTAGCCGTTCTGAAAGTTCTGTTTAGTTCAAATAACAACAAACAAACATGATTTTACACACTTCGCCCCAGACTATCTTTTGCGATAGCCTGAAAATCATAAAAACTTTGGCTATTCAATAATCTTTTTGTCGCTTTCTCTCGTAAGAAAGTCACAAATAGATCATAAATTGCCATTGCTTCTTCATATTCCGCTTTACTGATCGCCAGCAGGAAAATAACGTTCGCTATCTCCTTTTTCTCTTTGTCCCATTCAATACCATTCGGGGCCAATATGGTTACGACTACGGTTTTATGCGCCAGTAATCCCAGTGTATGTGGTAATGCAATTCCTTCTCCCAATAGAGTTGATACAATAGCCTCTCGTTCAATCAGTGAAGAATAAAAATTTTTCGTCACATAACCATCCATTTCCAACTTTTTACAAACATATTTAAACAGGGCTTTCTGCGTTATTTTTCTTTTGAGGATCATAAAGTATTTTTCATCAAAGAAATGCTCAAGAATATAGGGTTTAGTCCGGTCGATCATGGCTAATCGTCCAATTTGTTCTAATTGATAAGGTGTTGGGAATGGTGCAATTTTAACAATCGGTTTATTTTTTTCCGGCAGCCTGACCGTGGTAATAATAAAGTCTTCATTAACGGATTCAAGTTGTTGATATTCATGTAAAGCAATAATGTTTTGCAATTTAAGTTGAGGAAATTCACGTATAATGTTGGCCTCAATCATACGAATTGTTGAATTATCTGAATCCGTTACAATCAAAACCTGAGGGTATCGGGTATAACCTGTGCTGTAATTTCGTTCAAGCCCTACACCAATATGCACCGCTAAATAGCCCAACTCATCTTCACTAATAGCATAAGGTAGCTTATGCTCAACATTCGCCATTGCACTGAGCGTCACATCATAAGCAAACGGATAATATTGTTTAATATCCGATAATAACGGATTCTGCGTATTTATTTGGTAGCGAACCCGTACCATCATTGCCGCTAAATGAGATGAAAGATCGGTTCTTAAACGGATATCACCACGTAAATCGTAATTATAGCCGTCATTAATATAAGTAAGAATATAATCCACCAGCTTATCGCTATTATTTTCCGTCGAATCATAATGATAAGGAATCAATTGAGCTAATATCTGAACACTTAAATAATGCTCTTCCGCTACAGTAATATCACTACCCAGAAAATAAGTAAAACCTTTGGCAATATTATTAGCCGCATATTTAATCACGCTATCAATATTTTCAACATGATAATTAATCATCTCATATCCTCTGGTAATACGCAGAATAGAAACCGCACAGTTAAAAATAAGATATTGCCGTCCTTCATGAGTTAAATGGATATCAAAACGGCTAAGGCTATTTAGCAAAATTTTCTCTATATAAGCCAGATCAATATTGAACAAAATACCCTGTTTAAAACTATTTAATGAACGTTCATTTCCCATGATAAATTGCTGCCATAAAATATCGGTAATACAAGCTCTGACCGCTGTCTCCGCTCCCGCTAGTCTGATACCTTGGCGGGGAATGGTCTCCAGTGTAATTTGATATTTATTTAATATTTTTCTGACAATAGGCATATTATGTTGCAATGTTTTTCGGCTAACAAACCATTCTCCACTAATATCGTCCAATTTAATCGGCTGTGAAGCCATCATAAATTTCAATAATAGCGCATCTATCCGCTCTTTCGCTGTTCTAGGAATGTGTTTAATCTGGTATTTCTCTATTGGTAATGCAGAAAAAAGCTGTTCATCATCTATTTTAAGCTGATAACCTAATCCTCTTTCATACATGATTCTCGCACCATAGCCAACAAATAGATCATTTAATATTGAGACATCGGTACGAATAGTACGTGTCGAAACATTAAAACGCCTGGCAATTTCTTCCTGTGGTAATGTTTCTGATTGGATTACATCAAATAAATAAGCAAGACGTTGATAGGGAAATTGCACCACGAATATACCCCCAACTCAGTAAGAAAATAAAAATTCACTATTAGCAATAATCCAGAATAAAATAACTTATCTATTAAAATATTCATTTTTTATTATCTACGCTTCGCTAACAAGTTGGCGAATAGCAGAAACAATCATATTGAGTTGAGATGCTGTTATACTCCGAATATCAATCTCAATTTTACCCTCATTCGCTTTATATTCACGGCAATAAATTGCTATATCCCCCTGTTTTAATTGAAAGATAATTTCAAAGGTATTTTTTCCAATGACTTTTTCATCAAAATAGATTTCCGTTCTGGCAATATCACGGCCGGCATCGTCCCAAACAATTTTAGCGGAAATTCCGGGAATCATATTCAGTTGTTCGATAAATGGCCTCATTTTTTCAACCATTTTCTGCCCGCTCTCTTTCTGTGTCGTCAGATATAATTCAATCGCATATGTCAGCCCCAGAATACCCTCTTTGCCAATTTTCATTGCCCGACCAATACCGTTACTTTGTAATTTAATCCATTCAATATAATGTTTCTTACCGATAACTAAGCCACTGGTTGGACCTTCAATCGCTTTAGCACCGCTATAAATAACCAGATCCGCCCCCATATTGTAATAAGCGGTCAGATCTTCTTTCGCCGCCGCATCGACAATTAATGGTAAGCCATGTTTTTTAGCCACCGCTACAACGTCGGTTACTGTCAGCATATTTTTTTGTACAGTATGGTGAGATTTAATATAGAGAATAGCGGCGGTTCGAGATGTAATTTTGGCCTCAATATGAGCAACATGACATTCATTAGCAAAACCCGCTTCAATCACTTTACCGCCGCCAAGGGAAACCATCGTTTCTATCGGCGCACCAAAGTTTACGTTATGCCCTTTCGGCACAATAATTTCACGAGGGATCGGCTTATCAGAATTATGGAGATTTAGTAACAGATCTCGGTCATCTTTAACGATTATCCCGGCAACGGATTGCACAATACCCGCAGCAGCACAGGAAACAATAACCGCATTTTCTACCTTCAATAAGTTAGCAATATATTCGCCAGTTTTATCGATTAAATCTTTCATTTCGAAGTAATGGTTAAGACCATAAACAACCTGATTAATTACTGCCATTTTAGGTGTTGAGACGCCTAAATTAGTCATACGCCCGGATGCATTAATTACGTTTCTTAATTTATATTTCTGGTAAATTGATTCCATACTCTTTCCCCTCTTTGGTTGCAATAACTTCGCCAGCAATAATTACAGCAACAGGAATAAATTTTTGTCTTCCAGTTCTTATCTGACCTTCTTCATCAAAAAATTCGATTTTTTCATTTTTAATATCAAAGATCGTGATATCGGCATCACAGCCAACCGCTAAATGGCCTTTACCTTTCAAATGCAATATACTCGCTGCCTTAATTGTAACGTAATCAAGAATCTGTTTCGGGCTAAACCCCAAACAAAGAAATTTCGTCATCACAGCCGCCAGGCTATATACCGGCCCATTAACCCGATTGTTATGATAAATATCAGAGCTGATCATGCCGGGATAAACACCTATCTCCATTGACTGTTCTGCAACAGAGAAACTAAAACTTTCACTACCATGACCGACATCTAAAATGACACCACGAGTTAATGCGGTGATCAACATCCTGTGTAAAAGCGCCCGCCGCCACCGATGACGCCCAAGCATTGAAGAAAAAGCCTAAGCCAAATGAGAAATGCGAAGCCGGATCACCCTCACAAGCATTCAATTCACCTAAAGTACGGAACGCCCCCATTCCCTGAATGGTCGGTGCATGAAACATCCGCGCAGCACCGGCGCCAAGGCCAAAACCGCATAATCCGCCAATAATCAATGATTTTATCAGGATTTCAAAAATGGAAACTGTTGTGGTGGTATCCATTTATTTTTCCTCTTAAATATTTCCGTCAATAAATTAAATTGACTCAAAATGTATTTCTTGAATATTCAATAAGGTCACATTTAAAGCAACATCTAAAATAACAGAATAGAATTCACGCTTACGGGGAAAAAAGAAAAATAGAAATTTCTCATTAATGACTTTAATGGCGGCACTAACGATTTCAACATTTTGAGGTTCAATACGCAGAATAATATTATTGGTCTCTTTTAATACCTTACGTTGTACCGAATTTAAAGCATCCGCAATTGCCTGCTGTTTTGTATCGCCTTGACCATTAACACGGACAGATGTTTTAAGATGTTTTTTCATTATGTGTCGCCGTATTTTCTATTAAATGCTTTAATTAAACGCTCCCCTAATTCTTCTTTATCCATAAAACCAAAGCCCAATACAACACAACCATCAGCAATTGCTGTTTCTCCTTCTTCAATTGAGCGCATACCGTGACGCACTTTATAGCCATGCTTATTCTGCGCAGTAATAGCACCGGCACCACCACTGCCGCAGAAAGAGATACCCAAGTCCCCCTGTTCCGCTTTCATCACGTCGCCCAATTTCATATCCGCCGCCATTCCCGGAATAACCACCGCTCTCCCGCCAGCAAATTCAACACCCGCAGCGACTTTTTGCCCTCTACCTAAACGGTCTCCAATCACTACAACAATTTGTTTCATTGATGCTGTCTCCAAAAACATTAGCTATTTGCCCGCGCAATCTCAAAATGAACCGATAGCAACCAAGCCTCTTCAATCGCTAAACCGGGCAGCATATTTACTATCTGTTCCGCTAATTGCATTGATTCCAGTGAAATATCGGTAAATAAAGATTTATCCACCGCCGGTAATAATTCACCGGTTTTCGCCCGCAGAACCATCGCTTTCACATGAGATTCCATCATTTGTTGCTGTATATTCGTGGTGTAGGACCCTATTTCTTTTAGCCTGTCACTGATGGTTAATAACAATTCTTTAGTCACTTCCATCGGCTCTAAATTATTTTTCACCATATTGAACACTCATCCAATTTATCTCTAAAATTTAATAAGTATTTATCGGTTATCCATTTTCCCCAATAAAGTCACTCTACACTTTTTAATTCACTCTTTGGAGGTCAATTTTTTCCAGTTATAAGTGGAAATTAAATGGAATGTAGATAGCAATTAACCAAAAGAAATAAATATAAGTGGTAATAAAGTACATTAAAAAACAATTTATATGATATCAGGTTGACAAAATCAGAAATTTGCACCAACATCAAGATTGACAAACTTGAATTTTTGCACCTTTAGAGAAAACAGCAAATGCCAAACATCCGCCACCCTTGGGAATTCCATCCACAGTTAAGTGAAGAACGTTTAAGTATCATTGCAAAAGAGCTACTCTATGTGCTTGATCACACCTATGAGCAGCTTTCTACACCATTAGATGATAATTATACCCGAGGAACCTGTACATTTGGCCGCCAAAGGCAATGCCTTATTCAGCTCTGTATGAAAGGTACTTATGATTGGCTGAAACTAACTAATCCAGGTATGGATACGACTATCGAAATAGAAACAATCCCACTTCGTTTTTTCACTGACGACCCAGAAACTCCCAAAAAATCAGGCTTCTTTCGCCGTAACAATGTAGATCAGCTCTGGGCGCCAGAAATCACGATACCTACAATATGGCGCTTTATTGTAGAAAAACCCCAGTTTGAAGGTGAAGGCGCACAGGTTCATTTTGCCGGCTACAACGAGCATGAAGAAATGTTGTCTCAATGGACTTACGATAACAGTAAAATATCCATGCTGCACTCTACAGACAACACACCGCCATCTGCGGTAACAATCGAATTGGATCCTATCAGCGCTGCGATGCCTGATAAATCCAGAGAAAACAAGCGTAACAACAAGTAGTAGGTGACAAGTGTTCAACGGTTCTAATTTGCGGTTAGCTCGTCTGTATCACGAGCTATCTCTTGAGCAAGTGGCTGAGCAGGTTAATAAAACCCGCCAATATATTCAGCGGCTGGAATCCGGCTTTGCTGTGCCAACTAATGAACTTTCTAATGAATTAGCTACTGTATTGCAGGTTACTCCTGCATTTTTTGAAACCCAAATACAATCGCCTGTGAACGAAGAAATTGTTCATTTCCGTAAACGTAGCGCAATTAGAGTAGCAACAAAATTAGCAGCACTTGCAAAGGCTGAGTTATATAGACGATTAATCGTCGTTTTCGAAGAAAACCTAAATTTACCTCCAGTGTTATTTCCTGAATTAAAAGCAAACTCCCCAGAAGAAGTTGAACGAGCAGCAGAAAAATGTCGGATTGATTGGGGATTAGGATTTGGACCAATTGAAAATGTGACACGCCTAGCTGAAAAGCTAGGTGCATTTGTTACCTCGTTTGACTCAGTGTCTGATGATGTTGACGCGTTATCTGTTCCGTTAGATCGACCTTTCATTGTCAGAAATACAGCAAAGAAGTCACCATGCCGACAACGGTTTGATATTGCACATGAAATTGGACATCTTGTGCTACACGGCGGAATATCTACTGGTGACAGAACAACCGAATCTCAAGCCAACCAATTTGCCTCTGCCCTACTTTTACCACGAAGTGCAATGGCTAAATATTTCCCTGTCCCGATAAGCGGAAGAATCAACTGGCGAGGCCTAAGTGAGTTCAAATTAACCTGGAAAGTAAGTAAAGCAGCAATTATTTATCGGGCACATCAGCTTTCCCTTTTAACCGATACCCAATACAAAACGGCTTTTTTGGGGCTTAAACGTAAGGGAGAAGCCATTGAGGAAAAAGAGGATTATCTTATTCCCCACGAAAAACCTGAATTATTTCATCGAGCAATAAAAGTGCTTATTAATGATGTTTGTATTGATATTGAAACATTAGCTAAGCGTCTGAAAATTACAGTGCCAATGCTGCTTGAACTAGCTAACGATAGTTCACTTTATGAGCTTAATGATCGGACAGATTCTGTAAATGTCATTTCGATGTTTTCATATCGATCCAGAATAGCGTGATTATTTCCCATTCTGTTCAAATTAGGCTCTTATTAATTATTCTTCTATCTCAACCGCGCTTTCCAGCGCGGTTATTTAGTAGAAGAATCAGTGACAATTAACCTGATGAAACTGCTTCCATCCCAACCAAGCCTACTTTCAGATAGCCCGATTTACGCAAAGAATCCATCACACTCATTAGTGTTTCATAATCCACGGTTTTATCCGCTTGGAAGAAAATGGTTGTCTCTTTATTGGATTGAGTAGTCTGATCCAATACCGCCGCCAAAGTATCGTGATCAACCTGTTGATCACCGACATAAAGCTGGCGATCAGCCTTAACTGTCAAGAATACCGGTTTTTCTGGACGTGGCTGCGGTTTTGCCGACGAAGCAGGTAGATCCACTTTAATATCAACGGTTGCCAGCGGCGCTGCTACCATGAAGATAATCAACAGCACCAACATCACGTCAATAAATGGTGTGACGTTGATTTCGTGCAATTCGCCGCTATCGTCCAAATTTTCATTAAGACGTATCGCCATAAATCACCTTGTCTTGTTATTTGCTAAATCCAGATCACGGCCAAGTAGTAATAGTGACTGTGCCGCCATATCACCAACCTGACCACGGTAAGCAGCGATCATTCGGGCGAAGATGTTATAAATCACAACGGCAGGGATCGCCGCCACCAGCCCAAGCGCTGTCGCTAACAAAGCTTCCGCAATACCCGGCGCCACAACCGCGAGGTTAGTTGTCTGTGAGTGAGCAATACCGATAAAGCTATTCATGATGCCCCATACCGTACCAAACAGACCAACGAAAGGAGAAATCGCGCCAATGGTTGCCAGATAACCATTGCCACGCCCCATATGACGGCTGATCGCCGCAACGGAACGTTCCAGACGGAAAGAGGCGCGCTCTTTCGTGCTATTCAGATCAGTGCTCTCAGAAGATAACTGACGTTCTGCCTGTACTTCATTCAGCAACAAGCGGCTGATACTGTGCTTGCTGAAACCTTCGGCCATTGCCGTAGCTTGATCAAGGCTCTTAACTTCCGTCAAAGCCAATTGCTCTTTACGTAAACGACGGCCGGCAACCAACAGTTCAGTACCTTTTGAGAAGAACAAAGCCCAAGTAATAACAGAAGCAATCACCAGACCAATCATAACCGTCTTAACCACAACATCGGCGTTCTGATACATGCCCCAAATAGACAGATCGGTAGCAAAGCCACTGGAAAGGTTAGCTTCATCAGCAGGAACTTTAGGTGCAACCTCATCCGTTGCAACCGGCGTCACTTGAGTGGATTCTGTCGCAGATGCCGCTTGCGGCGCAATCTGATTTGCGGGTGGCGCAGTTGTATCCGTCGCTGCCGGGGTGGTAGCCGGAGTAATCTGTGCGGTTTTTGCCGTATTATTGTTATCTGTTGCAGCCGCTGGTGCTGTATCAGCCAATGCCGAACCTGTCAGCCCAAACGCTAATATTATTGAAGCAGTCAAATTTCGCATCAGTTGGCCTTTACTCCCTTTGCTATAAACCTTGTTATTTAGCAGTGAATTACTTTTCGTCATCTCACTAACCTTATTTATACTGAGTCTTTACTCATCTTCACCAAATTGAATGAACATGCAGGCTGATAATATCAAACCTTAAGTGATTTGATAGTAATTATCATTATTGTTTAATAAAAAAGTATTACCCCTTCACAAAATAAAGTTAAACAGCCCCTACTCGCAGGTAATCAGATGAATTTTCGTCAAGTTGTCTTAATCCTTTTGTACAAAAAGGTCTAAATCTTTTAACGTGTTAACTCTATTTTTTACACCATTTCAAAAATTGAAGTGTTAAAGGCGGCAATGGATCATGGCAGAAAAGAAACTGGAAACTTTACTGGTCAATGCAGGTAGAAGCCCCAAATTTACTCAAGGCGCAGTCAATCCCATCATTCAGCGAACATCATCGGTAATCTTCGATTCTGTTGCCGCCAAAAGACACGCGACGCAAAATCGGGGCAAGGGTGAACTGTTTTATGGCCGCCGTGGTACACAGACTCATTTCTCTTTTCAAGCAGCAATGGCTGAATTGGAAGGTGGCGCAGGCTGTATGCTTTACCCCTCTGGCGCTGCCGCGGTCAGTAATGCCATTCTCGCTTTTGCCGCCGCCGGCGATCATATTCTATTAACCGGTTCAACTTATGACCCGACGCAAAGTTTCTGCGACAAAATATTGTCACGGATGAATATTACCACCGATTATTTCGATCCTATGATCGGCGAGGAGATTGCCAAGCTGATTAAGCCCAATACCACAGTGGTGTTTCTTGAATCCCCTGGTTCCATCACGATGGAAGTACAAGATATCCCCGCTATTGTCCGCGCAGTGCGCCAAGTCAAGCCAGATATTATCATCATGATCGATAATACTTGGGCGGCAGGGGTGCTGTTTAAAGCGCTAGAATTCGGTATCGATATTTCGATTCAATCAGGCACCAAATATATTATTGGTCACTCAGACGCAATGTTAGGTATTGCTGTAGCTAATGAACGTTGTTGGGCGCAACTGCGAGAGAATTCCTATTTGATGGGACAGATAGCAGATGCCGATACGGTCTATATGGCCAGTCGAGGATTGCGTACTTTAGCCATTCGTCTGAAACAACATGAAAAAAGCAGTCTTGAAATAGCACGCTGGCTGCAACAACGAACCGAAGTTGCCGCTGTCTATCACCCCGCTCTGCCTTCCTGCCCCGGCCACAAGAATTTCATCCGTGATTTCAGCGGCAGTAATGGCCTGTTCTCTTTTCAATTAAAAGAGAAATTAACCCCGCAGCAATTTACGGATTATCTGGATAATTTTCACCACTTTAAAATGGCATTCTCATGGGGCGGTTTTGAATCTCTCATTCTGGGTTATCAACCAGAAGAGATAAAAATAATGCGCCAGTATGATATTTCACAAAGAACAACGCCACAAAGAACAGGCACCCTGTTCCGTTTGCATGTCGGGCTGGAGAATGTTCAAGATTTGATTGATGATCTCACTGAGGGGTTTAAGCGAATTTCTGTTGATTAATCTTATTGTTATTCAATGTAATACACTGAATAACTTAACACTTGGAAGTAATAACGAAGTGATAATATAGATATATTGCCAGTACAATGCATTTGCATTACACTTCGTTGAACAGATTCTCAAATCAGCATAACGAGGTAGAAATATGCACGCATTACCAAGTGTTGAGTTCGAGGTTGGTGCAGAATCCAAACTTACCCGTCGCAGTCAGACAACCATCCCAACATCTGTCCGTAAAGCGCTTAAGCTAAAACCAGGTCATGACAGTATCGCATATAAGATTTTATCTTCCGGTGATGTACTTATCAGTCGTAAAAATAGTGAAGAAGAAAAAGATCTTGTCATGGAATCATTTCTGAACTTTCTGGCAAAAGACATTCAGAAATATCCTGAACAAGTACAACAATTAGATGAACAACTCATTAACCGGGCGAAGTCACTTATCGCTGGAATAGACATAGATCTGAACAACCCATTATCTGCTGACGATGAGTAAAGAACTATGTATGATCGAGTGTGTGTAATAAACGGATGGGCTCTTTTTGCTCATCCATGCTTTATAGAACAACTAAAACAAGCAATAGATAAGGTAGTACAACTTCAGCAAAAATATCCAAATGACTACTTGAAAAAAAATGATACAAAACGCCTGGCTGCAATCATAAAACTCGTTACTGAAATTATTCCCAATGACCCAGCTAATATAGCCTTTCATTTAGGTGACACATTGGGTGGAAAAAGAAAACACTGGTTCAGAGCAAAATTTTTCCAACAATATCGCCTTTTTTTCCGTTTCCACGCCGAAAGTAAAATTATTATCTTTGGCTGGGTAAATGACGAGAGAACAAAAAGAGCATATGGCGATAAGCATGACGCTTACAAAGTATTTGGTGAAATGCTTAACGTTGGACATCCACCGGACAATTGGAATTCTCTTTTAAAAGAGTCTATTGATTCACCACATTTAACTGAATTTATTAATGATGAGGATATTCTGGATGTGGTTCGTGAGCATACCAAAAATCCAGCAAAGCGGATCAGAATTAATCTAGATGAAATTTAACATCGATTTTGATGAGCGAGCCTTAAAATGCACTTTGAAAAGGTTGCGATAAATCGCTCCTTTTCTATTTTTTTGACTTTTATTTTATGATTATGTGACCCAATTGATTCATTAGTATCAGCCATTAGTTTTCCCTAAAAGGGATAAAACCAAGCCATGCTTAAGCTTTTACTGTAAACTGACTTGATATATACAAATGCAATAAATTTATTTTATATACCCTATGGATTTCAAGATGCATCGCGACGGCAAGGCAGCGAATCCCCGGGAGCATAGATAACTATGTGACCGGGGTGAGTGAGTGCAGCCAACAAAGAGGCAACTTGAAAGATAACGGGTATAACAGTCACAGGATAAGCAATGGAAGTACTAAACGGTATCATGCAGGCATTATGGCAGCATGACTTTTCTAAACTTGCCAACCCCGATGTTCTCTGGATTATCTACGGCATTCTATTCGTGACGCTGGTTCTGGAAAATGGCTTATTACCTGCCGCCTTTCTACCCGGTGATACTCTGTTAATCCTTTCCGGCGCATTAATTGCCAAGGGAGTCATGAGTTTTATCCCAACTATTTTTATATTAACAACAGCGGCAAGTATCGGTTGCTGGCTTGGCTATCTACAAGGGCTATGGCTTGGTGATACCAAACGGGTTAAGAATTGGTTGGCACAACTTCCTATTCAGTATCGCCAACGAGCTAACGAGTTGTTTTTCAAACATGGTCTGGCCGCTTTACTGATTGGCCGTTTTTTGGCTTTTGTCCGCACACTGTTACCAACACTGGCTGGCATATCCGGCCTTAACAGTAAACGCTTTCAAGTTTTTAACTGGCTGAGCGGCTTGCTATGGGTTGTCATCGTGGTCAGTTTTGGTTATCTCCTCAATCAGATCCCGTTTATTAAGCATCACCAAGATCTGGTAATGAACATTTTGATCATTTTGCCCATAGTGTTGCTATTAAGTGGTTTAAGCGCCTCTCTGCTAATGTACTGGCGCCACAAGAAAATCTCAGCGGCAAAACGTAAATAAAAGTCATCATGGTTTACAATCAGCAGCAGGGTTTTTATCCTTAACTTAATGTACCAATATTATGTGGACTAAGGCTCAACCACTAAGTGATATTCTTGGTATCGATGCATCACCAAACCGGTTAATCTATGCACTTGGCCATGTGTTGATCACAATCATGGCTTAGATCACGCCAATTGTATTACTTTCTTCAATTACTCTTAATATCAACTTAATATCAATCGCAATGATTTTAACTGATATTTTAAGTCTATCTTTTTATAGGAGTTAGTAATGGATAACCAACCTATCATCAGACTTGCTGATGGGAATCACATGCCACAATTGGGACTTGGATCATGGGCCGCAGATGACCAACAGATAGCAGAAACAATCCATGCTGCATTGGATATCGGTTATCGAGCAATTGATACCGCCGCTATCTACAACAATGAGAAAGGCGTAGGCAACGCATTACAAGAAACAGATATCCCCCGTGAAGATATCTTTGTTACAACCAAATTATGGAATGACAGACATAATGATGTCCGTGCCGCCTTTGCAGAAAGTCTGGAAAAGTTGCAACTGGATTATGTTGATCTTTACCTGATTCACTGGCCTGCGCCACCGCAAGATCAATACGTCGGCGCCTGGCGACAATTGATTGAATTGCAAAAAGAGGGGCTTATTCGCAGTATCGGCGTTTCTAACTTCCAACCTGAACATATCCAGCGACTGATCAATGAAACCGGCGTTCATCCCGTCATTAATCAAATTGAGTTGCACCCATTGTTACAGCAACGTCAGCTCCATGCCTGGAATGCCACACATCATATCGTTACCGAATCCTGGAGCCCTCTAGCACAAGGCGGCGAAAATGTATTTGATAATCCACTGATTCAACATCTGACACACAAGTATGGTAAAACACCCGCGCAGATCGTTATCCGCTGGCACATTGATAACGGCATGATTGTGATCCCAAAATCTACAACGCTATCAAGAATTAAAGAGAACTTTGATGTGTTCGACTTCAAATTAGAAAAAGAAGATCTGACCGAGATGACTACATTAGATATCGGTAAACGTCTTGGGCCAACCCCTGAAACATTCGTTGATTTCAGTGAGTTCATTGAGCTTCTTGAACAAAATAATTCTAATGATCAGTGCTGAAAAACGACTGATAAAGCGGGCAAAGCAGAATTAAAACGTGCGCGGCATTAATACCGCGCCTCAGCTTTGTTTAGCTATTTTCATTTACTGATTAGCCGGTACAGTCACTAATTGCCCAACAGAGCCGCGATCGGCCATTTCCAAAATCTGGCTGTAATACAGGAATGGGAAGTGTTCATAAGATGGCTGGTTCATATAAACCAGTAACTCTACTCGCCCATCAACCCAAACAGTATCCTTCCAACCATAATCTTGCGGTTGAGGTGTTCCACCATTGTGGTTAATCACCTTAAACTGTACACCTTCAATATGGAACGGTTGTGGGACAGAGGCGTTTACGATCCAACGTTCCCAAGTTCCTTGCTGACTGGTAATATCTACCCGATTCATATCCCACAACGCACCGTTAATTCCCGGCATATTACCATCAAGATAAATTTCCCGGTTACGAATTGCATTGGAAACCGGCGTGACATCATCAACCAGACGAGATGGGAGATCATCTGTCACCAAAGATAATAAACCTGTTGCTTTAATGGTCAGAACAGTGCTGGAATTTAACACTGTGGAGGGTTCAAACAACCCACGTAACTTATCAAGTATTCCGGCTGATTCACCTGCGGTAACAACAACTTCGTCCCCTTTGGACATATCAATCAATACTTCACGCCGCTCTCCTGGCGCAAGGGAGAGTTGCTGAACGGCTATCGGCGCAGGTAATAGCCCCAAATCAGTGCCTATCATATAGAAAGGACGGCCATCACTGATCTGTAGCTGATATCGGCGGGCATTGGATGCATTGAGTAAACGTAAACGAATCCAACCACGAGATACTTCAATAAAAGGATTTTGTACGCCATTAACCAACAGAGTATTACCGATAAATCCACCATCAGAGGTTGGCTGATACTCAGGAACCCCAAAGTTATCCAACCGTTTATCCTGAAGAATAACCGGGAAATCATTAACGCCATAATGTTTTGGCAATGGCAAATGGCGGCTGGTTTCATCTTCCACCAACCACATGCCAGCCAAACCCTTATAAACATGCGGCGCCATCCGATTAGGTGTATTGGCATGATACCAGCAAGTTGCCGCCTGCTGACGAATAGGCAACACTGGCGACCAATCCGCCCCCGGAGAAATCTGACGGGCAACCCCGCCAGTCAACGTACCTGGTAATTGTAATCCGCTAACAGTCATTGAAACCGGTTCCGCTAGCCGATTGCTGTATATCAGTTTGACATCATCGTTTTTATGAACCCGTACAGTCGGACCAAGATATCGGCCATTAATTCCCCATACACTGGTTTTATATTGTCCATCAAAAGTCCAATGCGCTTTTTGTAAAGTCAGAAATAGCGGCTGCCCACCACGGGATTCCAATAAAGGGGGAACCGGCAAAGCAGTCTGCTGATTTTTGCTGGCCCGAACCAATAAAGGAGTGGCTCCGATACACATCGCCAAGCCTGATACCTGAATAAATTGGCGCCGACTAAATGACATATTTTCTCCGCGACAGACTTAATTAAATTCCAGGTTTATATGCCTCAAAAATAGTTGAGACACTGCAATCCATTCACCCCGGAAGCGAATAACTCAATATTGAAGTTATTAAAGCTTATTATCCTTTTGATTGCGCTTAACAAAAACATTATTTATCAAGCACTCATCATAACGCGAATATGGAGGGAATTAAACTATCTGAATGCATTACACGAATCTCTCCCTGTCAGTGCTCAGTACATATCATTTCCGACCAATAATAAATTGTGGAGATGGACAACGAACAAAAATCCTCACATATACTAAATATGTGAGGATTAAAGTACGCTTAAAAGCTATCGCCGTTGTCAGACCCACACTTTATTATAAAAGAGTGGTCAAAAATAACCTATTATGAGTGCTTATCCTGTTTCTCCATTGCAGCCAATTCTTCATCCAATGCTTCTATTTTAGCTTTCATCACTTTATGACAATATTCCGCTAGCTCACGCACCTGCTCTTTGGTATATCCAGAAGTATCAATAGGAGGCAACATTTCAACAATGACGGAACCATTATTCCAGCGATTCAATTTAATCTTGTCATTAGTGATGGAAGAGACACAAACCGGCACAATAGGCACTCCCGCCGAGATCGCAGCATGAAAAGCACCAGTTTTAAACGGCAATAAACCTCGACCACGACTACGTGTCCCTTCCGGAAACATCCAAACAGAAAGATGACGATTTTTAATTTGCTCCACAACCTGGGTAATCGTGCCATGTGCTTTAGCACGGTTAGCACGATCAATCAGAATATTGCCGGCCAACCAATAAAGCTGACCAAAAAATGGGATCAGCACCAAAGTTTTTTTACCTACTGTCACGGTACCCGGCTGAACCGCATTAGACATAGTTATCATGTCATAGTTGTTTTGGTGGTTGCCAATATAGATACTCGGACCATAATGCTTAGCTTCAGCAGGAATACGTTCAATAATTTTGACGCCAAATATTTTCGACAACCGCCCAAACATATTGCCAAACACCATAACATGGTCAGGGTGACGTGGTCTGAATAAACAGTAAATAGCACCAGAGACACACACTACAATCGAAAACAAAATAACAATAATGCCGCGAATAATTGCTAACATAGTCCCCTCTTATTTAACGGACCCCTTTAGGCCCGTTAGTTTTATACCCGTTATCTTTCAAGTTGCCTCTTTGTTGGCTGCACTCACCTCGGTCACCACTCACCTCAGTCACATAGTTCTCTATGCTCCCGGAGATTCGCTCCCTTGCCGTCGCGATGCATCTTGAAATCCATAGTGCATATTTAATCCCACTATTTAGTTACGCCAATAGCAGACGGTGTTTCAACCTGAACCCGTTCAATACGCTGCAACCCACGAGGCAAAGGTGTTCCCTTACGCCCACGTTCTGCCCGGAATTTTTGAAGATCTTCAGGACGCAGCGTTAATTTACGTTTTCCAAAGTAAAGTGTAATAGACGATTGTGGCGATAGTATCAATAACCAACTCAACAAGTCATTTTCTGCGGCTGACTGAACAGAAATTATCTTATTCCCTTTCCCTTTAGAAAGTTGCGGTAAATCTGCAACCGGGAACATTAACATCCGGCCTGCACTGGTAATTACCAGCAACATATCATCCTGCGAGTTATTGATTTCCAGCGGCGTCATGACGCGGGCATTTTCCGGCAATGTAATCAGTGCCTTACCCGCTCGGTTTTTAGCAACCAAATCACTAAAATTACAGATAAAGCCATAACCGGCATCAGAGGCCATCAGGAACTTCTGTTCATCAGGCGCCATCAGTACATGCTCTACCGTTGCCCCGGCAGGCAAAGTCAGTTTCCCCGTCAGCGGCTCCCCTTGCCCTCTGGCAGAAGGCAAATCCCGCGAATCAAGCGAGTAGCTGCGACCTGTTGTATCAATAAAAACCACCGGCTGGTTACTCTTGCCACGGGCCGCGCCACGGAAGCTATCACCCGCTTTGTAATTCAGCCCGGCCGGATCGATATCGTGGCCTTTCGCACTACGTACCCAACCCATTTCAGACAATACGATTGTCACCGGCTCAGAAGGCGCAATGTCATGCTCACTCATCGCTTTGGCTTCACCACGTTCTCTCATTGGAGAACGACGCTCGTCACCATAAGCGGCCGCATCAGCCACGATCTCTTTCTTCAACAACGTGTTCAGTTTGCGCTCAGAACCCAGAATCGCCTGTAATTTATCACGCTCTTTTGCCAGCTCACTCTGCTCGCCACGGATTTTCACCTCTTCCAGTTTAGCTAAGTGGCGTAATTTCAGCTCAAGAATGGCTTCTGTTTGCGTCTCACTTAAACCAAAACGTGACATTAATACCGGTTTTGGCTCATCTTCACTACGGATAATGTGAATGACTTCATCAATATTGAGAAAGGCGATCAGTAAGCCTTCCAGCACATGCAAACGCTTAAGGACTTTTTCCAAACGATGGTTCAGACGCTTACGAACCGTTTCCCGGCGGAATACCAGCCACTCAGAGAGGATCTCAACCAGCCCTTTGACAGTCGGGC
Organism: Photorhabdus aballayi; assembly: GCF_026153155.1. Classification (NCBI taxonomy): domain Bacteria; kingdom Pseudomonadati; phylum Pseudomonadota; class Gammaproteobacteria; order Enterobacterales; family Morganellaceae; genus Photorhabdus; species Photorhabdus aballayi. The sequence continues at coordinate 44,618 of NZ_JAPFCD010000016.1, forward strand.
GGTTATCCAGCCCAATCATATTCAGGTTGACGCGATAACTTTTTTCCAAATCCGTGGTCGCAAACAGATGATTCATCACCAGTTCCAAATCAACCCGGTTTGTGCGAGGAACAATAACCAGACGAGTTGGATTTTCATGATCAGATTCATCACGTAAGTCATCAACCATAGGCAGCTTTTTGGCCCGCATTTGGTTGGCGATCTGTTCCAATACTTTGGCGCCAGAAACCTGATGCGGCAGTGCGGTGATCACGACATTGCCATCTTCTTTTGACCAAACAGCGCGCATCCGTACCGAACCACGGCCACTTTTATAAATCTTACGGATATCTTCGTGAGAAGTGATGATCTCCGCTTCAGTCGGATAATCAGGGCCTTTAACATGTTCCATCAAATCATCAAGGGAACTCTGTGGCTTATCCAGCAACGTGACCAGTGCGTTCACCACTTCACTAGCGTTATGGGGCGGAATATCTGTCGCCATCCCCACCGCAATACCAGTGGTGCCATTCAGCAAAATATTTGGCAGACGCGCCGGCAGCATTTTCGGCTCCTGCAACGTGCCGTCAAAGTTTGGCACCCAATCAACAGTACCGTGGCCTAACTCCGTCAACAGTAACTCGGCGTATTTGGACAGGCGAGACTCGGTATAACGCATCGCGGCGAAAGATTTGGGATCATCCGGCGCCCCCCAGTTCCCTTGTCCATCCACTAAAGGATAACGGTAGGAAAATGGCTGCGCCATCAGCACCATAGCTTCATAACAAGCGCCATCGCCATGTGGATGGTATTTACCCAACACATCACCCACGGTACGGGCGGATTTCTTAAATTTGGCGGTATTGTTCAAGCCTAATTCCGACATGGCATAAACAATACGGCGCTGAACCGGTTTCAAACCGTCGCCGATAAAAGGCAATGCCCTATCCATGATGACGTACATGGAGTAGTTCAGGTAGGCGGTTTCCGTAAATGCGTGGAGCGGCAAACGCTCCACGCCATCATGAGTTATCTCACTCATTCGCTAATTTCCTCAGAATCTTCGTTGACTATCCCTGTGGGCGTTATACTTCAATTTCTACCGTATCGCCCTTCTCTTGCAGCCAGTTACGGCGATCTTCTGAACGCTTCTTCGCCAGAAGCATATCCATCACCGAGAAGGTTTCCTGATAGTTTTCATCATCGATAGTCAACTGCACCAGACGACGGGTATTTGGGTCTAACGTCGTTTCACGCAATTGCATTGGGTTCATTTCACCCAATCCTTTAAAGCGCTGTACGTTAGGTTTACCCCGTTTGCGGCTCAGGCGATCCAGCACCGCGCTTTTTTCCTCTTCATCCAGTGCGTAATACACTTCTTTACCTAGATCAATACGATATAAAGGCGGCATCGCCATATAAACATGGCCGTTCTTAACCAATGTTGGGAAGTGACGGACAAACAGTGCGCACAACAGCGTCGCAATATGCAAACCGTCTGAGTCTGCATCCGCCAGAATGCAGATTTTGCCATAGCGTAACTGGCTGAGATCATGGCTATCCGGGTCGATGCCAATCGCAACGGAGATATCATGAACTTCCTGCGATGCCAACACTTCATCCGAAGAGACTTCCCAAGTATTCAGAATCTTCCCTTTCAGCGGCATGATCGCCTGATATTCACGGTCACGCGCCTGTTTTGCCGATCCCCCCGCAGAATCGCCTTCCACGAGAAACAGTTCAGTGAAATTGAGATCCTGTGATGTGCAGTCGGCCAGTTTCCCCGGTAACGCCGGGCCGCTGGTCAATTTTTTACGCACAACCTTCTTCGCTGCACGCATCCTACGTTGCGCACTGGCGATCGCCAATTCAGCCAGTTGCTCTGCCTCCTGAACGTTCTGGTTCAGCCACAAACTAAAAGCATCTTTGACAACACCAGAAACAAAAGCCGCAGATTGGCGCGAAGAGAGGCGTTCTTTAGTCTGACCAGCAAATTGCGGATCTTGCATTTTTACCGACAGAACATAAGTACAGCGATCCCAGATATCATCGGCGGCAAGCTTCACACCACGCGGCAAGATATTGCGAAATTCGCAAAATTCACGCATTGCATCCAGTAACCCCTGACGTAGCCCGTTTACATGTGTTCCGCCCTGCATCGTCGGGATAAGGTTCACGTAACTTTCAGCCAGTAACTCTCCCCCTTCCGGCAACCAGAGCAACGCCCAGTCAACCGCTTCGGTCGCACCACTGAAAGTACCGACAAAAGGCGCTTCCGGCAAAGTTATCAGGCCGTTAACCGCCGCCATGAGATAGTCAGTCAGACCATCGGCATAACACCATTTCTGTTCGGTATCGTTGATCTTGTCTTTAAAAACAATTTCTACTCCCGGACATAACACCGCTTTCGCTTTCAATAAATGGGTCAAACGGGAAGCCGAAAAACGTGGACTGTCAAAGAAACTTTCATCAGGCCAGAAGTGAACGCTGGTACCGGTGTTGCGCTTGCCGCAACTGCCAATCACTGCCAATTCTTGTACTTTATCGCCATTTTCAAAAGCGATCTGATAAATCTGACTGTCACGGCGGACGGTGACTTCAATCCGCTTGGATAAAGCATTAACCACCGAGATCCCCACACCGTGGAGACCACCAGAAAACTGATAGTTTTTATTCGAAAATTTACCACCGGCATGTAAGCGGCTCAGGATCAATTCAACCGCTGAAACCCCTTCCTCTGGATGAAGATCAACCGGCATGCCGCGGCCATCATCAATGACCTCCAGTGACTGATCGCTATGAAGGATCACTTCAATATGTTTAGCGTGACCCGCCAAAGCTTCATCCACGCTGTTATCGATCACTTCCTGTGCCAAATGGTTCGGACGAGTTGTATCAGTGTACATTCCCGGACGACGGCGAACCGGCTCCAGACCACTGAGAACTTCAATGGCATCTGCGTTGTAACTAGATTGAGTCATGTTGTAATTCTGTTGGTTGCTTCTTGATTAAAGGGCTAATCAGTTTTGTATACTGTTGATAATACCAGTCGTTCAAACATTTTTGGCAAGTTTTTTCTCACCATCACTAGAAAGCCCAAGAAAATTGATGATTTGTGGGAAATAGTGTTCAAACCCGATAAAGGCATGATTACCACCAGATTCAATAGTTTGCTTACATAATACCAAATAAGCAACCGCTTGGCGGTAATCCAGCACCTCATCTCCGGTTTGCTGCAATAACCAGATAAGATCCGGCGACTCCAGCGGTTCAATCTGCATAACTTTGAGGTCATAAATATGGCGCGGCTCCAACGTGTATCGTTGGTTAGTATAGGGGTTAATATTTTCCCCAAGATAATTCCGCAGTAATTCAAACGGACGCACGGCTGGATTGACAACTACAGCGGGCAAGCTGAAACATTGTGAAAGCCATATCGCCAGATAACCACCGAGAGAAGAACCAACGATACCCAAATCATCCCCGGCACGCTCCATCACCAAATTTTCCAGCAACTCAGCCGCTTCTTCCGGATAAGGGGGTAACTGAGGCACCAGCATGTCGATTTCAGGATGATGTTGATGCAACCACGCTTTTAGGGCCTTGGCTTTTGCAGACTGTGGGGAACTGTTAAAACCGTGCAAATAGAGTAACGTTGACATCAGGCCGTGCCCCTCAATTGTGCGTAAATACCACCGGCCGCTACGCTCCTGTGCGACAAGCCACAAATAGTGAGGCTCAACAAATCCAATAAGCAGAGAGTAACACAGCAACACAAGGAGACAAACACAACCTAATATCCATCCGAATCTAAATCAGGGCAGAACTCATTGCTCTCTAGTCGATGAACCTGAGTGGTCAAACCAAATTCGCCATTATCGGCAATAGACAATTCGAGATAACGCCATCCCGGCGCAACAGTATCAAGCATAAAATTAGTACAATGTGGTTTGAATTGCACACATGTCGATGGTGTCGCCATCATACGGATGCCATTCCAATCCAGATCCATCTCCTGATGTATATGCCCGCAAAGCATCGCCTTAACCCGTGAATAACCTTGCAGATACTGGGCCAGAATATGTGAATTGCGCAAACTATGCTGATCCAGCCAGGTACAACCCGATGGTAATGGATGATGATGAAGCAGGATCGCCGTGTAACGTTCAGGATAACTATCCAGGCACTTTTTCATCCATTCAAGCTGATATTCCGACAACTCTCCGTGAGGAACGCCCTGCACTTGACTATCAAGCATCAAAAGTTGCCAGTGTTTACCGACTAAAATCTGTTTCGACGGAGAGACGCCAGCCGCCGCCAAGGCATCCACCATCGCAGGCTGGTAATCATGATTACCGGGCAACCAGACGCAAGGCGCCGGCAAACGGGCGATACCCTCAGCAAAATGCCGATAAGCTTCCAGCGACTGATCCTGCGCCAAATCACCTGTCGCTACGATTAAATCAATATCAGCATTTTGTTTGAGGATGGCATCCAGTACCGCCTGGTAACTACGATAAGTATTGATACCCAATAAAGTATCTTCTTTGCCGGCAAAAAGATGCGTATCTGTTATTTGCAATATTTTGGCTGTGGTTCCTTCTACCACAGGCAGTTCAAACTGGCTTTCCAAATGGTTTCCTTGTCCTATAAGTCATCGACGAGCATCATAACTCGTTTTAACGCAAGAGATCTGCTGACTGGCACACACTTCCCTTTTCTCAGTCAAAAATTAGGAATTATCTGAATTCCACTCTTTTTTTAACTTTTCATGGTGTAATGCCAGCCATTGTATCGCAATAACAGAAGCAGCATTATCAATAATTCCTTCTTCCATCCAATGATAAGCTTGTTCACGACTAACTACATGCACCCGAACATCTTCATGTTCGCCAGACAAGCCATGAATACCGGTAGCTGTCGTCGCATCCACTTCCCCCACCATCACAGAGATACGTTCCGTTGTTCCTCCTGGGCTGGAGAGATAACTCAACACCGGTTTGCAACGTTTAACTTCAATTCCTGCCTCTTCCATTGTTTCGCGACGCACCACCTGCTCCACTTCTTCGCCCTCTTCAATCATGCCGGCGACAATTTCCAGTAACCACGGCGTTGCTTTTGTCTCTATTGCCGGAATACGTATCTGCTCTATCAATACAACCTCATCACGACGTGGATCATAAGGCAACAATGCACCGGCATGGCCCCGCTCAAACACTTCACGGCTCACTTCTTCACTCCAACCACCAGCAAATAAGCGATGGCGAAAGCGGTAATTTGTCAGTTTAAAGAACCCATTGTATAAGCTTTTTTTCGTGATAATTTCCACATCCTGCTTATCCAATATAACTGGTGTTGACGACTTCTTATGCATAAAATTCTCCCAAATACTTCCTTATTGGCTAGCCACTAAGATGATATTAATCAAGCAGAGTTAAAAAATTCATCCTTTGGTGGTGTAAAGTTAAGCTAAATTAAGGCAATATGGCACAAACGGCTACCTTTGGCTGATAGCATACTCTGCTAGAATCAGTAACATTTCGTTTTTCACCAAGGCAACGTAAGAGTCTATCCCAATAGGCGTAATTGGTGCAGGCCGTTCTTGTAATGAATAGTGAACTCGGGCAACGGGCAGCCCCCGGAGCATTCACTCTTTATCACAAAGCATGGCGAATAAAATAGTCTAATGGGATAGACAACGAGCAAAATAGCTGTGCAATCAAGGAATTACAATGAAGAAACTGCTCTCCATTTTTATCGCTATGAGCCTGACGGGATTTAGTTCAATGAGTCAGGCTGAAGATCTTTTGCAAGTTTATAAGCAAGCAAAAGAGAGTAACCCTGAACTACGTAAATCAATGGCTGAACGTAATAAAGCTTTTGAAAAAATTAATGAATCCCGTAGCCCGTTATTACCTCAGTTGGAATTAAATACCGGATACTCCTATAAAAGTGGTTACCGCGATCAACGTGACACAGAAAGCAATACATTGAATGCGAATCTTGGATTGAGTCAGACCATTTTTGATATGTCTAAATGGCGCCAATTGAACTTAGAAGAAAAAACGGCAGGTATTGTTGATGTTACCTATCAAAGCAGTGAACAAAAACTGATTCTGGATAGTGCGACAGCTTATTTCAAAGTATTACGCACCATTGATACGCTCTCCTACATTGAAGCTCAGAAAGCGGCCATTTATCGCCAGTTGGATCAAATGACTCAACGTTTTAATGTCGGTCTGGTTGCAATTACTGATGTCCAGAACGCCCGTGCTAACTATGATGACGTACTCGCTCAGGAAGTTGTCAGCCGTAATGATCTGGACAATGCATTGGAAGCTCTGCGTCAGGTAACTGGTATTTATTACCCTCGGCTAGCCTCGCTGAATATTGATCATTTCAAAACACAGAAACCAGAAGCGGTAGATATTCTGCTGAAAGAGGCAGAGAAACGTAATTTAAATCTGCTATCCGCCCGTTTAAGTCAGGATCTGGCTCGTGAACAAATCAAAGCAGCCCAAGCCGGCCATATGCCAACCATTAATTTAGGCGCTTCTACCAATGTTTCAAACAGCCAGAATCATGCACCAGGCAGATCAAACAACTATAGCGGTGAAAACAGCGTTGGCCTGACACTTAGTCTGCCAATTTATAGCGGCGGCGCAACCAGCTCCCGCGTTGAACAAGCACAATATAGTTTTGTCAGCGCCAGCGAACAATTAGAGAGCGCTTACCGTAATGTTGTACAGACTGTCCGTTCTTCCTTTAACAACATATCGGCTTCCATCAGCAGTATTGACGCCTATAAACAGCTTGTTGTTTCCGCACAAAGCTCACTCGACGCAATGGAAGCGGGTTATCAAGTTGGTACACGTACCATTGTTGATGTACTGAATGCCACGACAAAGTTGTACGAGGCCAAACAAAAGCTATCCAATGCTCGCTATGATTATCTGATTAATCAACTGAATATTCAGCATGCACTTGGTACGTTAAATGAGAAGGATTTAGTTGCTCTGAATAATACGCTAGGTAAACAGCTCTCAACTTCCGCTAACAGCATTGTTCAGGAAACGGCAACGCCAGCACCAGTAACTTCTACTCGTAACTGATCCAGTTATTCTGTCTTTAATAATAAACGGCCCACCACTAAGTGGGCTGTTTTATTTCCTACCACCAATAGTAATTTGTTTTAAAATAAAATCTGCTATTTCTTAATCCAGACAATATATTATTAGAAAAGTCCTTCAAACGGATTCCAGCTCTGGCTATTCACTGTTTCTTTCAAATAATAAGCATAGTTAGCAGTAGTACTCCATATTGCCGCAAAAGCAAATTGAACCGCTAAATTAGCGGCAAGAGGGAGCTCAATCCCCAGAACACCTTTCATAACTCCCAATATCATCATCACTACAACAGCAATTCCAAGTAAAACCAGATTCTTCCGCCATAATCCTAGAACAAAGAAGTAAATAAAACCAAAAAAGAAGGCAATAAAATTCATGTTCAACAACACACGACGCATAGAGGGTTCTGCTTTCATGGCCGCTTTGTGCTCAGGCGTTTTAGGGGCGCCATTCTGTTCAAAGAATGCAAAACGTGTCTGCCATTTTTCCGAATATTGACTTTTATCCATATTACTTAATTCCTTAATTAAAATAAAAAATACAACACCAATAATATAATAACAATAAGTTATTAATTTAAGATTATATTTTTGAGGTTATTCTCTGGAGACAAAAAGTAGAAAATATAATTAGTAGATTTACTTACATAATCGTTTTACATATTCAATCACCTTAATTTACCTGAATTAATGGAATTAAGATTAATATCATAAAACACTAATTACGGCACTATTTTTCTAAAAAACAGATATTTTGCAACATTAAAACCAGATTAAACGGAATACCAGATAATCAATATCCGGCAACTTCTTTGTCAGACAAAAAATCAAGCTAGCAATTCGAAGGTTTATGCTTTAATTTTGTTCATATTTCCCCTATCCTTAAAGCTATTTCAAGAAAGAATTACAGACACCTAAAATCTGGGTATACGACTATGACAATAAAGCGGACCAAAGATATTAACCACGACACATTCCGTAAGGCTTGGCGTAACTATCGCCTTGCACCTGTGGCAATGGCTGTCAGTGCGGTTTTCATGTTATCTGCCTGTGAAAAGAGTGATGAAACTGTCTCTCTTTACATGAATGCAGATGAATGTTCTCAAGCCAATCCATCACAAAGCGCGCAGTGTACTACTGCTTACAACAATGCGTTGAAAGAAGCGGAAAAAACCGCGCCTAAATATGCCACCAAAGAAGACTGCATTGCTGAATTTGGCGAAGCGCAATGTACTCAGGCCCCGGCACAAGCTGGCCCTGGTGGTGCCGCCAACACCTCCGCCAATGGTCAAGCACAGGCGCAGCAACAGCAAAGCGGCAGCTTCTGGATGCCGCTGATGGCAGGTTATATGATGGGACGTTTAATGGGGGGTGGTTCAGCGCCATCACAACCTCTGTTTAGCTCCAAATCCGCCGCCAGCCCGGCAAACGGTCAATTCGTTGATGCGTCGGGTAAAAGTTATGGCCCTGCAACCGCAGGCGGTCGTTCCATGACAGTACCTAAAACAGCTATGGCGCCAAAACCAGCAACTACGACAACCATTACGCGGGGCGGCTTCGGCGACTCTGTTGCAAAACAGTCAGCCATGCAACGCAGCAGCGCCTCTTCAGGCTCCACATCCCGTTCAGTGGGAGGCTAACCACGGATGAAACGTATTGCGATTACTGAACGCCCGGATTGGCGTGAAAAAGCGATAGAATATGGTTTTAATTTTCACACCATGTATGACAAACCCTACTGGTGTGAAGAGGCTTATTACCAGTTTTCTCTCGCTCAAATTGAAGAAATCGAAGCTACCACCGCTGAACTACACCAGATGTGTTTGCAGGTAGTGGAGAAAGTCGTCGATAGTGAAGAATTGCTGACTAAATTTCAGATTCCAAAACATTGTTGGGATTTTGTTCGTAGTTCCTGGATCACCAGCCAGCCGTCACTCTACTCCCGTTTGGATTTAGTTTACGATGGTAAAAGCCCGGCAAAATTGTTGGAAAATAATGCTGATACGCCAACCTCGCTGTATGAATCCGCTTTTTTCCAATGGATTTGGTTAGAAGATCAGATGAATGCCGGGTTGCTGCCAGCACATGCCGATCAATTCAACAGCATGCAAGAGCAATTAATTGAACGCTTTGCTCAGTTGCGTGATGAACATGGCTTTGGCTTACTGCACATGGCTTGCTGTCAGGATACGGAAGAAGATCGCGGTACCGTTCAATACTTGCAAGATTGTGCGCTGGAAGCGGGTGTTCCAACCGAATTTTTATTTATTGAAGATATCGGCTTGGGAGAAAAAGGACAATTTACTGACCTGAAAGATCAGGTAATCAGCAATCTGTTCAAACTCTACCCTTGGGAATTAATGTTCCGTGAGATTTTCGCTACCAAATTGGAAGATGCTGGCGTTCGTTGGTTAGAACCCGCTTGGAAAAGCATTATCTCCAACAAAGCATTGCTACCCATGTTGTGGCAGATGTTTCCAAATCATCCAAACCTGCTACCGGCTTATTTTGCCGATGATAATTATCCAGCAATGGATAGCTATGTTATTAAGCCGCTGTTCTCACGGGAAGGGGCTAATATCCGCATCATTGAAAAGGGTAAGGAAATTGCCAGTGTTGATGGTCCTTACGGTAAAGAAGGCATGATCGTTCAGCAATTCCATACACTGCCAAAATTCGGTGATAATTATACGGTAATTGGTAGCTGGCTGGTGAATGATCAACCTTGCGGCATTGGTTTGCGGGAAGACAGTGAATTAATCACCCAGGATTTATCTCGCTTCTATCCACATATTATTTTGGATTAATTACTATACCCTATGGATTTCAAGATGCATCGCGACGGCAAGGGAGCGATGCATCTTGAAATCCATAGGGTATATTTACTCATCTCCTGAAAATAGTAAACCAAGAAATAGCCTTTTTTATAAGGTGAATCATTACCTTCAGTGATTAATTTATTCCACAACATTTTAGAATCATCACCTTTCGCATGACCTAAATCAATCCACCCCAAATCTTCAGTATAAATTAATCTACCGTTTTCTATATCTTTTCTACTAGTCATTCACTAATCTACCTATGCAACATTTAATTACATTGAAATTACAATTGTAGCTATCCATTTTCTTAAACTAAAAATCATATTACTCAGTTTACAATCTTTCCAGACATCATTCTCTTGTTATACTCACGAAATTAATATTTTTACATATATAGCAAATCACTAGAAGAAATTCAGAAATAAGTATTGGCATTGAGATAATTATTGATGGAATTTAATCCGACGTAAGGCCATGTTTCAATGATCATAGCGCAGACAAGATGGTGATGATCTCACCACCAGAAGTCGCCAAAAGGGTAAATAACCTTTAACCAATACAGCACGTAAACCGGCTATTCAACCAACCTGCACAGACAGCATGCTCAGCGAACCGGATTCAATACCATCTACTGGAATAGAAACCGCCTCTTTTCTATCCCATGTTCCCATGATATACAGCAATGGTAAAAAGTGTTCAGGAGATGGATTAGATAACTGACCATCTTCCCTGTCCAATGCGTGAATCAAAGGGTAAGGTTGCTCATAACTGGTAAGGTTATCACGCACATAATGGTTAAATGATTCCGCCCAAGGGTACGGTTCAGCATTGGGTTCCTGCCGCTTCATGGTACGAAGATTGTGTACCACATTACCACTCCCTAGAATCAAAACACCTTCATCCCGTAAAACCGCCAGCTTTTTGCCTAATTCGTAGTGATACATCGCTGGTTTGGCGTCATCTATACTCAATTGAATCACAGGAATATTAGCTTGAGGATACATCTTAACCAGAATACCCCAAGTCCCGTGATCCAATCCCCACTGATGATGATCGGCATAAACTTCCACAGGTTCCAGCATCTCCTGTACTAAAACCGCCAGTTCAGGTGATCCCTTCGCTGGATACTGAGTTTCATGCAACTCCTGAGGGAAGCCACGAAAATCATGGATAGTTCTCGGCTGAGTCATAGCTGTTACCGCTGTGCCATTGGTATACCAATGAGCAGAAATCGCCAGAATCGCTCTGGGTACAGGCAGCCTTTCACCAAGTTCACGCCACACATTGGTATAGCGATTTTCTTCCAGTACATTCATTGGGCTGCCATGACCAATAAACAGTGCCGGCATTCTGGAAATATTCATAACGACCTCTCACACCAAATATAGGTAATTTTAATACTTGCGGACAGGTTACGCCTTTCAGATAAGTAAAACAGTGGGCTAACGGTGATGGAGTTTTTCAAAAAAACTGAAAAGCCACAGCTTGCGCGAACTGTGACTTTAAAAAGTATGTACGTTATAACTGATATTTCATCAGCTTATCGGACAATAACGTTTCAGCTTGCTTTCTGTTCTATTGCCTGGCGATAAGTTACCAAATCTTCAATAGTGACTACCGGCATACCATGCCGTTTCGCAAATTGCACTACTTCAGGAGTACGCGCCATTGAACCGTCATCATTGGTTAATTCGCACAATACACCTGCTGGTTTAAAACCGGCCAAACTAACTAAATCAATTGCTGCCTCAGTATGCCCCTGACGAACCAATACACCGCCAGGTTGGGCACGCAGTGGAAAAACATGTCCCGGACGATTCAAATCACTTGGTTTGGCGTTATCTGCAATCGCTGCACGAATGGTCGTGATGCGGTCAGCCGCAGAAACCCCCGTCGTCACTCCCTGAGCGGCCTCAATGGTTACGGTGAATGCAGTCTGGAACGGACTAGAGTTATTTTCTACCATCATGGGCAATTGTAATTGCTGACGGCGCTCTTCTGTCAGACATAAGCAGACAATTCCACTGCCATGACGGATAGTCAGCGCCATTTGCTCTACGGTCATTGTTTCCGCCGCAAAGATAATGTCACCTTCATTTTCACGATCTTCGTTATCCAGCACCATCACCCCCTTTCCATCACGCAAAGCGTTAATGGCGTGTTCAACACGTTCTGATGATGTGCCATATTCAGAAAGTAGCGTCTGATTCATGGTAAAGAAACCTCATTAAAATTTATGGATTACCAGAATCAGGGCGGTCTTGAGGAGTTCTCGCTATGACATTATGCCATAACATTAATACTATTAATGTGATACAGCGAATGCCATAGCCGGAACAACAGACGAGCACGAAGCCCGACAGATGCCGTTATTCTCTCCCATCCGGACTATCACCGTCGGCTCCAGAATTACACTGGATCTGCTGACCTCCGCTTTATCATAAAGATAACCTCAAACGGAGCGCTCGCGGGCTTCACCAAACCACCCGAAAGATGGACTGATGTTTACCGCCGGTGGGGACTTTCACCCCGCCCTGAGATAAGCCAGTGAACTATAACGCTAATATTTACCAACGGCAATCAACAAAATCAAATGTGAAACCTGGCTCACAATGGTTTGTGGTTTTACTATCTGGTATTACACTATTTAGAAATTATTTATGCCATAAAAAGGATGCATCATGCTCGATCCCAAAAAAATTGAACAAATTGCCCGCCAAATCCAGGATTCTTTACCAAAGGGGGTTAAAGAGTTTGGTGGTGATGTAGAGAAAAGATTACGGATGATTTTGCAATCTCAACTAGGCAAGCTTGATTTAGTGAATCGTGAAGAATTTGATATTCAAACTCAGGTTCTGTTACGTACTCGTGAAAAATTGACCGCGATGGAACAGCGTTTAAATGAACTAGAAGCGAAGTTTGAAAATAAGAATGTTCCATCTGCTAATGACACAGCAAAAGAAGAGTAAGTTTACTGTTTAACTAGACTCTGTATCCCGTTTCACGCCATTGTCATACCACTAAAGGTGACCGCCAATCCGGTCACCGAACATAAAAATAACCATGATAATGAGCAGAATGTGATATCTGCTCATTACACATCCACACCAATCAGAGATTAAGGCTGTTCTTTACCGTAATGTTCAGAATGTGGACCATAAAGCAAGCCACGACTACCACCGGCTGTCAGTAAACGGTTACTTGTAATGCCAGCAATTTCATGCCCCTTATCCATAATGGTATTCGCTATCTGTGAAACTACAGCAGACACCAACATACCAACAAGGCTATTCGAACTGCTTTCATTTTCAGTCGATGAGGCAACTGCCCGTCCATGCCACAATTGCTTACCATTACGCAAATCCACCAGCTTCGCGGAAGCCGTTACACGCGTATCGCTGTTGATAATTTGATATTGCGTACCATATTCCTCAATATCCAAATAGAGTGCTGAATCCGCGCCAAAAATATCATGCAATTTTTTGTAACTGATATTCTGAACATCCTGCGCCGCTGTCACGCCATTTTGCTGAAATGTCTCTTCCACAACAGCAACCGGAAAAACATAATAGCCCGATTCCGCCAATGGATATGTCACATGAGAAATCAGGCTGTGCCCTGCTTTGACTTCCAGAGATTTGTTTACCGCCGGCAGAACCAGAATGGATTTCGGTTTGCTCTCTCTAAATGCAGAATAATCATAAGGGACAGACTTACTACATCCAGTTAGTACAAATGCCGCCAATAGACTCAATGCTAAAAGAATACGGTTCATTGCATAGTTCCTTTATTTTTACTTAATAAAAAGTCCATAAATGGCGCTGACTCAGGAAACAATTTTTTCTCTGTTTCAAACTGATGGAACGCTTCTGAAACACGGCCTGTTTTGCTATAAAGCAAGCCCATCTGTGCATGCAATCCAGGTGGTACAGGTTTATTCTTCGCTTTAGCCTTTTCAATTACTTGCTGCAAAGCCTGTACCTGTTCTTCAAAACTCATTTTATCCTGTTGATAATACTGATAAATTGTAGGCTGGTATTTATCCCACTCATAAATCGTTTTTGGCTGAGCAACACAACCCGCCAAAACCATAGCTGCCAGCAATAAGCCCGCTTTTTTCATTAATATCATGAGTATATATCCCTATATTTCTTAATTAGATGGCTTCCATGCACCAGTTTCAATACTTTCAACCAGACGGTTTACTGCTTCACGAATAGCCAGATCCAATACTTTACCATTCAGTGTAGAATCATAGCTGGCGGTACCACCAAAGCCGATAACTTCACGGTTGGATAATTTATATTCTCCTGCACCGGCCACAGAGAAAACTACTTCGGAAGTTTCTACATTCACCACATTCAGCATGACTTTAGAATAAGCCACCTGTGATTTACCGCGTCCTAACAGGCCCCATAATTGATGATCACCCACTTCTTTACGGCCAAATTCAGTCACATCACCGGTAATAACGTAAGCAGCACCTTTCAACTTCTGCGATTTACCTTGTAAACCCGCTTCTGCTTTCAGTTCCGCCATATTGGTACGTTCCAGCACCGTAAAACGCCCGGTCTGCTGTAAATGAGAGATTAAAATCGTTTTAGATTGATTACCAAGGCGATCAACGCCATCAGAGAAAATGCCATTTTGATAACTGGAACGGTTTTCAAACTTACCGATAGAAATTGGACTACGAACACCTTGATATACGGTGTTATAAGAATTAACTTTTTGGACCTGAACGGTATTAGAAGATTCAGTTGTACATCCTGCTAATATTGCCGAAGCTAAACAAATTGAAGATAAAATTAACTTACCTTGCATAAGAACTTATTCCTGCGTAAAAAAATTATCCGTTTATCTACTAACGTTAAAATGTAAAAGTTATAGATAACATATTTCATTAAAAAATCATTTACATCAGAAATCATTATGAATACGCCGGCGTTATGTGACCAGCATTTTATGCCACAAAGATAAAAAACTATCTGTTACGTCACACTTTCTCAGATTAATCCCCCACACAACCAGATAATAACATTTCATTAACTTAAATTATTATTATAATATTTTAATAATGTTTACATCGTTAATTAAATTATTCGTACCTGATATTACAAATATCTATACCTAATAGATTTCGAGTTGCAGCGCGGCGGCAAGTGAACGAATCCCCAGGAGCATAGATAACTATGTGACTGGTGTGAGTGAAAGCAGCCAACAAAGCAGCAGCTTGAAAGATGAAGGGTATACATTATTTATGATGAAATATCACTCAATTAAGCCGAAATTAAATAAAAAATAGCCGGGAAGATTTCATCTCTTATCCGACTTTAATTCTAATAATATGATCAAATATACCCTATGGATTTCAAGATGCATCGCGACGGCAAGGGAGCGAATCCCCGGGAGCATAGCTAACGATGTGACCGGGGTGAGTGAGTGCAGCCAACAAAGAGGCAACTTGAAAGATAACGGGTATAAATAACCTACAGCTTTCAATGCAGTAATATCTTGGCTGTTGCCAACGACAAACTAAAACATTATTTACTGATTTTTAATCACCTTGATGATGTTGGTTGTTGAAATACCATCTTCAAAGTTCAACACTTTAACTTCTCCACCCGCTGCCCAAACTTCTTCACTGCCAGCAATCTCTTCCGGTTTATAATCGCCTCCTTTTACCAATACATCCGGCAAAACATCCGCAATCAATCGCTGTGGCGTATCCTCTTCAAACGGCACAACCCAATCCACAGCGCCCAGAGCAGATAATACAATCATGCGTTGTTCTAGTGGATTAACAGGACGGCTCTCGCCTTTCAGCCGTTTAGTTGATGCATCACTGTTAACAGCAACAATTAACCGATCACCCAGTTTACGGGCATTCTCCAGATAAGAGACATGGCCTGCATGCAGAATGTCAAAACAGCCATTGGTCATCACGATCCTTTCACCACGTTGACGCGCATCAGCAACAGCCTGTTTAAGCTGAAATTCGGTCATCATTCCGAAACCCGTTTCAGCACGACCACGGATAGCATTCTCCAATTCAATCGGCGAAACCGTCGAGGTTCCCAATTTGCCAACGACCACTCCCGCAGCAGCATTCGCCAAGAAACAGGCCTCATGCAATGGCTTTCCAGCCGCGAGCGCCGTTGCTAACACACCGATAACCGTATCGCCAGCACCTGTTACATCAAACACTTCCTGAGCCTGCGTAGGCAAATGCAACGGAGGCTGATCAACACTCAACAAACTCATTCCCTGTTCAGAACGGGTGATCAGTAATGCCTTAAGTTCCAAATCTTTAACTAGCCGAGTCCCTTTCTCAACCAATTCATTGTCATCTTTACAGTGCCCCACTACTGCTTCAAATTCAGACAGATTCGGCGTTAACAAAGTTGCACCGCGATAACGCTCAAAATCATTGCCTTTCGGATCGATTAATACCGGGACTTCGGCAGCGTTCGCCAGTTTGATCATGCTCTGAACCTGACTCAGCGCACCTTTAGCGTAGTCAGATAGAACCAATGCCCCAATACGAGGTAACGCCTGTTCAATACGCTCAAGCATCGGCTGCGCATCAACGTTATCGAAACCTTCTTCAAAATCTAAGCGAATTAACTGCTGGTTACGAGAAAGTACCCTCAGTTTGGTAATTGTCGGATGTGTCGGAACAGAAACAAAATCACAGCGCACCTTAACGCTGCTCAGTTTCTCATTCAGAGCATGTGCTGCGTCATCAACCCCAGTCAAACCGATTAAATGTGAATTCGCCCCAAGAGCCGCAATATTCATAGCAACGTTGGCAGCGCCTCCCGGACGCTCCTCAATGGTATTGACTTTTACAACAGGCACCGGCGCTTCCGGTGAAATCCGGCTGGTTGGTCCATACCAGTAGCGATCTAACATAACATCACCGACGACTAAAACCCCTGCACAGTGAAAATCCGGGAGTGTCATTTTCATCCCTTGCTCCAAACATTAAATATTAGTTGGTGCCAAATATTATCATACGCCTGTGAAATCCCTACACCAAACCGATAAAACCCGTTACTGTTCCCCCAACCACTGTTGCCAACTACGACATATCCGTTCTTGCTGCTCACTGAAACAGTGGGTTGATACTCGACTAGAAAGCGTCTGTAACGCCAGATGATGTAGTTCATCACGCATAGAAACGTAAGCCTGTGTTAATGCGGCTGCTTCATCTTCGTCCATAATTCCATAGTTCGCCATTAATCCAAAAATCCGCACATTATCCGACCAATGCACCAAACGCTCATTTTCAGCCGCGTAACGAAGCACCAGATATTGAGCGATAAATTCGATATCTGTAATACCTCCCGGATCAGCTTTAATATCAAATTGATCTGAATGGTGACTGCCTAAATGTTTATGCATCTTTTCCCGCATTTCCCTTACCTGTTGGCGTAACAAAGCAGGTTCTCGTCGTGTACATAACGTCTGATGGCGTATCCGCTCAAAATCCCGATGCAAGTTTTCATCACCAAATACCATACGGGCGCGAACCAATGCCTGATGTTCCCAAGTCCACGCTTGATTTTGCTGATAATCAGCAAATGCTTCAACGGTACTGACTAACATGCCGGATTCGCCAGAAGGACGCAGGCGGACATCCACGTCATACAACACACCAGAGGAAGTTCGAGCACTGAACAAGTGCATAATCCGTTGTGCCAGACGCAAATAAAATTGCCGGGCATCAATCGATCGATCGCCATCGGTCATCACATCCATCGGGCAATCAAGCAGGAAAACTAAATCAAGATCAGAGCCGTAACCCAATTCCCAACCGCCCAATTTGCCATAACCAATCACAGCAAATCCTAATCCCTGCCTCTGGCTCAGATGTGCTGGAACACCATAACGTTTTGCCATTTGCCCCCACGCTTGTAAAACAACCGCTTCAATAATTGCTTCTGCCAGATAAGTGAGATGATCACTGACTTTCATCACCGGCAACACGCCCGTGATATCCTCCGCAGCAATTCTTAGTAATTGCGCCTGCTTAAACTGGCGGAGAGCCTCTAATTGCTGCTCTTCATCATCTTCAGGTATCCGCAACAAATATTGTCGCAATTCAACTTTATAGGCATTCAGTGGTAAAGGTTCATACAGAAATTGTGGATCAAGCAGTTCATCCAGCAACAATGGATGACAGGCAAGCTGAGTCGCGATCATCGGTGAAGCTGCACACAGCCGGATAACATGCGTCAGTACAGCTTCCGATTCCAATATCAGTTCCAGGTAGGTTGTACGGCTAACAATACTTAACAACAGCGGAGTAATCCTCTCCAACACTATATTGGCATCTTGTCGCAAACAAACTTTTGCCAACAGACGTGGCATCAGATGATCGAGCACATCACGCCCACGAGGGCCAATGGTTCTCTTGCCTACGTCATGGCGGAACACAGAAATGACATGCAATATCTGCTGTGCAACCGACTCATCTAAGTGCGGAGCGAGTACGATTAACTCTTCTTTTTCGAGATTTTCCAGCCACAAACTTTTAAATGGCACATGATCAGGTTCTTCTTCACTATTATCACTATCATCGCCAATTAATTGCGTAAAAATAGTCCGAACAGCGCCCATCTTGCTGTTCAATTCAATTAGTAAAGCGTCCCAACTTTCAAATCCCATGCCCCACGCCAGTCGTGAACGATTCAGTTCATCTTCCGGCAGAGTTTGAGTCTGTTGATCGTTAATTGACTGTAAAAGATTTTCTAATCGCCGCAAAAAGAGGTAACCATCAACAAGTTGTTCCACCTGCAATGGTTGCAAAAGCGCCAATTGCGCTATCATTTGCAGAGTTGGCAACAACGCCTGAGATTGCAAACACAGTTCACGTCCACCACGAATCAGTTGGAACACTTGGGCGATAAACTCTATTTCACGGATACCACCAGCACCCAGTTTGATATTGTCTTTCAAGCCACGACGACGCACTTCCCGTTCTATCATGCCCTTCATATTTCTCAGGGATTGAATCACACTGAAATCAATGTAACGGCGAAAGATAAATGGTCTCAACATCCGACGTAACTCTTCACCATACGCTTGGTTGCCCGAACCCATAATCCGTGCTTTCACCATTGCATAACGTTCCCAATCACGCCCCTGCTCTTGATAGTAATCTTCCAATGCAACAAAGCTGAACACCAATGGGCCACTATCACCGAACGGACGCAAACGCATATCCACCCGATACACAAAACCATCCGCAGTTTGCTGATCGAGCACTTTGATAAGACGCTGCCCCAAACGGGTAAAAAACTGAGCGTTATCCATTTCACGACGGCCACCTTGGGTAAGACCGTTTTCAGGATAGACAAAAATCAAATCAATATCAGAAGAGAAGTTCAGCTCGCCACCACCGAGTTTTCCCATACCGATAATCAAAAGCGGTTGTGGTTCGCCCTGCTCATTGCAAGGGGTTCCCCAATCCTGACAACAACGCTGATATAACCAGTCACGGGCACCAATAATCAACGTTTCAGCTAACATACTGAGTTGTTGCAGCGTCTCCTGCGTCGTAATGCTATACAGTGCCTGCAACCAAGCTATTCTCACCAAAATCTTATTACGAAACTGACGTAAAACCCGCATCAGGGTATTTTCATCCTCTACTGATGCAAGTAACTGTTGCAACCATTCAGCATATTGATGCCACTCCTGCGCTCCAGGTGGATGTTGACGGATCTCGGCTAACCATTCAGGATGAGTTTGCAAGTTTTCAACAACAAAATCACTCAGTGACAATATGACCTGCTCATCAGCATCAAACGGCCCAATATTCAAAGTCAATTGCTGAAAATGTTCAGTCACACGTTGTAACTGAGCCAGAAGCGGAGTTGAAAGTGGCAACATAGAGAATTCCTGTTATTTAAGCGGAGAGATTTATTAACCACATAGATTTATTAACCACATAGTCAGTGCCAACTTACATTGCAAATAGAGCGCGCTATAACATAGCGTTTCAGCTTCTGTTTCCGTATCCAATAATTTCTGGTTGATAGCAACTAATTGGTCATCCAACTGTTTCGGCTCACTAGAATATTCGATCGTCTGCTGAATCAAAGTCAGTACTTGCTTTAAACCATCCCGACCATCCGATAAACCGGCCAACCAACGCTCCTCTTGTTCCTGCCAATGGGTTAACATTGACGTGAGTACCGAAGGTAATGACTGCTGCATATCAATTTCTACCTGAGTTGAAAGTAAAGCTGCTTTCGGTTTCCCCTGCGCTAACTGATAACCACGAGCGGCTTTACTCTTATTTCCTTGCCGCAAGCCGTTTGATTTTGCCAACTCAATCGCTAATGCTAATACATCGGCTATAGTTCCTTGCTTTAACTCCAGTTCAAACTCACAAATTGGCTCCTTGCGATTGGTTGCAATAATTTCTCCCTGATCAAGCACCACTTCAATTTCACTTTGTCCATAAGTTACCATCCACTTCTCACGCATAAAGTCAGTACTGAATAACGCATTTAAGCGAGATTGCAACACTTCCACATCACAGTTGTCAGGCCAGATGTGCGATGGAAACAGAGTCAATGCCAATTCCGGCTTTGCCAATGGCACATTATATTCCGGTCGCTGATGCAAACCTCCAACCACTTTACCGGCTGTTTTGATCGTCATCTCATACTGGTCATCAAAACCACGGACCCGCAACCCCATATCAAGACCGCGCAGTTGGTTATCCGGCGTTTCAAAATAGATATTGGTCAACTTTTGGGGAGAAAAATAGTGATGAGGAAATAATAGTAACTGCTGACGAATTGCAGGAATAGCTTGTGGTCTGGCGATAAGTTTTAATTCGATTTCTACACTCATATCTGCACCATTGATGACAATCTTTGCCTTTCATCTTACCTTGATTTAGCTTTTTTCCACGATGAGTAAGAAGAAAATTAAAATTTCCCTTTCTTGTAAGTTATGATAGTAATTAGCAGGAAATGTTTCGTTCAACAGACAACAAGCCTTGTATTCAATCGATTAGAAAAGTGTCATTTTGGTTTACCGATTGCTCTAGCAAACTTAACTCTTTACTATCAAATTCTAAACTCACCATAGATAAAGAACAGTTGAAATCACAATGCGAAAACTACATTTACTTCTTACGGCGCTAATAAGCCTCAGCTTTTCGCTCACTACCCATGCGGAAGGAAAGCGCTATGTATCTGATGAGTTATCTACCTACACACACGCCGGGCCGGGTAACCAGTATCGTATTGCCGGCACACTGAATGCCGGTGATGAAGTCACATTGATAAGCATCAATCGCGATAGTAATTACGCTCAAGTCAAAGATGATAAAGGCCGTCTTGTCTGGCTGCCAGTTAACCAGCTTAGTAATAAACCTAGCCTGCGCACCCGCCTCCCGGAGCTAGAACAGGAAGTGAAAACATTGACGGATAAGTTAGCCAATATAGACAATAACTGGAATCAGCGCACTGCCGATATGCAACTGAAGGTTGCCAATAGCAGTAACATTATTACAGAGTTGAAAAAAGAGAATGAGAAGTTGAAAAACAAACTGACGGTGGCAGAAAAAAAGCTTGATGCCGCAAATCTGCAACTTGATGACAAACAACGCAATATCATTCTGCAATGGTTTATGTACGGTGGTGGTGTTGCAGGCGCTGGTTTAATCTTTGGGCTATTACTGCCACATATGATTCCACGCCGTAAGCGTAATGACCGTTGGATGAGCTGATAAAGGAACATATTAGGTGAGAGTCTATCTGGTTGGCGGCGCAGTACGTGATCGCCTGCTAAATTTTCCTGTGAACGAGCGGGATTGGGTGGTTGTGGGTGGAACGCCAGAAGAATTGCTATCCCAAGGATATCAGCAAGTTGGCAAAGATTTTCCAGTGTTCCTGCATCCCAAAACCCACGAAGAGTATGCACTGGCACGCACCGAGAGAAAATCCGGCCAGGGATATACAGGTTTTACTTGCTATGCTGCGTCGGATGTCACACTGGAAGACGATTTGCAGCGCCGTGATCTGACAATTAATGCGATCGCTCAAACACCCGCAGGTGAACTTGTCGATCCTTATCATGGTGTTGATGATTTAAACAATCGCATCCTACGCCATGTTTCTGATGCTTTCTTTGAAGATCCATTAAGGGTATTACGAGTGGCTCGTTTTGCCGCTCGTTTCGCCCATTTAGGGTTTACCATCGCACCAGAAACACAGGCATTAATGTCAAATATGGCAATTAACGGCGAGCTATCAGCACTCACACCAGAACGTGTCTGGAAAGAGACCGAAAAAGCGCTTACCACCCATTCCCCTCAGGTCTTTTTTCAGGTTTTACGTGATTGTGGCGCATTGGCAGTATTGTTTCCTGAAATTGATAATTTGTTTGGCGTTCCCGCACCAGAGAAGTGGCATCCTGAGATTGATACTGGTATTCATACGTTAATGGTGCTGAAAGTAGCAACTGAATTAACAGATGAAGTCGATAGCCGTTTTGCTGCTCTATGCCATGATCTTGGTAAAGGGCTGACTCCGCCAGAACAATGGCCTCACCATTATGGACATGGGCCAGCAGGCGTTAAGTTAGTCGATCAATTATGTCAACGTCTGCGCGTTCCTAATTCTGCCCGTGATTTGGCAAAACTGGCTGCTCAGTATCATGATTTAGTGCATACCGTCGCTCAATTGCGGCCAAAAACATTACTTAAGTTGTTTGATGCCATTGATGCATGGCGTAAGCCTCAGCGAATAGAACAATTGATTATCATCAGTGAAGCCGATGCACGGGGTCGTACCGGTTTTGAAGATACGCCATATCCACAAAGTGATTATCTGCAACAAGCATTCAAAGTTGCCAGCCAGGTTCAGGTGAAAAACATTGTAGATAGTGGGTTACGTGGTGCTGACATTGGTCATGAGTTACGACGTCAACGCCAGCGCGCATTAGCGGAATGGAAACAGCAAGACAATACCGTTCAAGATAATAGTGTCACCTGAAACATCCCCTGATAT
Organism: Photorhabdus aballayi; assembly: GCF_026153155.1. Classification (NCBI taxonomy): domain Bacteria; kingdom Pseudomonadati; phylum Pseudomonadota; class Gammaproteobacteria; order Enterobacterales; family Morganellaceae; genus Photorhabdus; species Photorhabdus aballayi. The sequence continues at coordinate 67,582 of NZ_JAPFCD010000016.1, forward strand.
CAAACACTGGGCAATATTCGAATTAAATTGATATCAGGGGAACCATTCACTACATAAATACCCAGTAAACAGCAGCAGCCACAATAAAGCGGTAGATAGCAAATGGGATAAAAGATATACGCTTAATCAATGCCAGAAAAGTTTTAATGGCGACTAACGCGACAACAAATGCAGTAATAAAACCAACAGCAAACATTGGGATATCAGAAGCGCTCAAAAAGTGCAGGCTCTTATATAAATCTAATCCACTTGCCCCCATCATCATCGGTACAGCCAGAATAAACGAGAATTCTGATGCAGTATAACGATTAACTCCCATCAGCATTCCACCAGAAATTGTCGCGCCTGAACGGGAAAATCCCGGCCACAGCGCCAGACACTGAAAACAGCCAATCATAAAAGCCTGACGATAAGTAATATCATCCAGCCCTTCTGCTCTCGGTGTTTTAGGTTTCAAGATTTCTGCTGTAATCAGCAACACACCACCAATAACCAAGGCATACATTACGCTTTGTGGGTTAAACAGTGATTTGATGACATCATGGAACAGCAACCCAAGCGTCACCGCAGGCAGCATTGCTAAAATAATATGGCTCAATTTCAGTTTGCCATTGGTTTTACCTTCGTGAGGAACTTCACCAAAGTGGATGCCAATGAGTCCAAACAAGCGACGCCAAAACACCACGACCACAGCAAGGATAGATCCAAGCTGGATAATAACTTCAAATGTTTCAGCTTTATCGCCGGTAAATCCCAACATATGGCCAACGATAATCATATGGCCGGTAGAGGAAACAGGAAGAAATTCAGTTAGCCCTTCAACAACACCAAGAATAGCTGCATGAAACAAGGTAGAAAGGTCAGTCATATAGAAAGGTCGCCCATAAATAAATATCCGAAACAAGTAGCATGGAATAAATTCAGCTACCATTATTCTCATTGTCATTAATCAATTGACATAATTATCAAGCCTGGCACCACCGCATGCCAGTCTATGTAAGAACAATGACAATAATATGGCAGCCGAATTCACTACTGATCAGATTATTTTTTTCTTTCAATAATAACACCAACTTGACGAGCCTGTGCGACAGCACCCGGTTTACTGACTTTTATCCGTACCCACGGCGAATTAAAACGTTTTAACAACAGAGCCGCTACCTCTTCAGCCACTCTTTCAACCAGAGCAAAATTCTGATTTTCTACATGATTGATGATCGATTCGCTAACTTTGGCATAATCCAGACAATATTCGACATCATCACTGGAAGATGCACGTTCATTATCCCATCCCATTTCGATATCGAACACTAACTTCTGTTTAATGGTCTGTTCCCAGTCGTAAACACCAATTGTAGTAATAACGACTAACTCCTCAATAAATACGATATCCATCACGTCATTTTCCTGTTTTTCAATTTGTCAGATACCACTTCCGACTAAATATGCGTATTATCCATGACTAGGCTAAGAAAACGACCATTATTATTGGGGAGACATTATGAGTGCTATCGCGCTTGGTATGATCATCTTCGCGTATCTTTGCGGTTCAATCTCCAGCGCAATACTTATTTGCCGTCTGGCTGGGCTACCTGATCCTCGTCAACATGGCTCAGGCAACCCAGGCGCGACAAATGTACTGCGAATTGGTGGCCGCAGTACCGCGGCAATAGTACTAATTTGTGATGTTCTAAAAGGGATGATCCCAGTCTGGTTGGCTTATCAACTCTATGTTCCCCCTTTCTATTTAGGGATTACAGCAATGGCAGCTTGTCTCGGTCATATTTACCCGATCTTTTTCCAATTTAAAGGCGGTAAGGGTGTCGCAACTGCTTTTGGAGCTATCGCGGTAATCGGTTGGGATCTGACAGGTTTGATGATGGGTACCTGGCTGCTAACTATATTACTAAGCGGCTATTCCTCTTTAGGGGCAATTATCAGTGCCTTGATAGCGCCGTTCTATGTCTGGTGGTTTAAACCTGAATTTACTTTCCCCGTCGCCATGCTCTGCTGTCTGGTGTTACTACGTCACCATGATAATATCCAGCGTCTGTGGCGCGGCCAGGAAAGTCGTATTTGGAACAAATTCAAAAAGAAAAAAGAGATGACCGAAAAAGAAAAAAACCAAACAGAAAAAGAGCAAAGATAAAGAAGATTAATAATAGAATCGGATAAAAACCAGCAACTCATTGAGTTACTGGTCTTTTATTTTCATTATATTAAGAAGATTTATAATGCGGGTAATTCCGACAATGGCCAGCGGGCTTTGACTGTCACGCCAAGTGAGTCACTCACCTCCCCTTTTAGGCGAATCATGCCGGCAAGCGCAATCATGGCGCCATTATCTGTACAGAATTCAGGGCGCGCATAAAATACTTCGCCACCCAATTTTGCCATGACCTCTTCCATCTTGGTGCGCAATGTTCGGTTGGCGCTGACACCACCAGCCATTACTAGCCGCTTGAATCCGGTCTGCTCAAGCGCTCTTTTGCATTTAATCGCTAATGTATCAACTACCGCATCTTCAAAAGCACGGGCAATATCCGCTCTGGTCTGCTCATCATTGCTGTTGCTACGAATAGTATTAGAAGCAAAAGTTTTCAATCCTGAAAAACTAAAGTCCAGCCCAGGACGATCTGTCATCGGACGAGGAAATACAAAACGCCCAGCTTCTCCTTTTTGAGCTATCCTGGAGAGGACCGGCCCCCCGGGATAATCCAATCCCAGTAGCTTGGCTGTTTTATCAAATGCTTCACCAGCGGCATCATCTATTGATTCACCAAGCAGCTCATACTTACCAATACCCGTTACACTAATGAGCTGTGTATGACCACCAGACACCAGCAGAGCTACAAATGGGAATTCAGGACTATTATCTTCCAACATCGGAGCGAGTAAATGCCCTTCCATATGATGAACAGGAATCGCAGGAACATCCCAGGCAAACGCCAAAGAACGGCCAATCGTCGCCCCCACCAACAATGCGCCAACCAAACCAGGACCAGCGGTATAAGCTACCGCATCAATATCTTTACGGGTTAATCCAGCCTCTTTCAAAGCAGCTTGAATCAAGGGTACTGTTTTGCGGATATGATCACGTGAAGCCAATTCAGGCACGACTCCACCGTAATCAGCATGCAGTTTAATCTGACTGTATAATTGATTTGCCAATAAACCGGCTTTGTCGTCATAAATTGCGATCCCGGTTTCATCGCAGGACGTTTCTATACCTAAAACTCGCATTACACTACCTATATTCCACGGAAGAGGGCCAGTTTATCATTAATAAGATAATTTGCGCGGCTTACATGCTGACTATTTTTACTGCTTAGTCTATAATCACTCCTCTACATAAAATCCCTGTGTGGTTATCATCAATATTACGGAATTGATTTGCAGATCACCGTCGTAGTGTTGTTGTTTCAATTTGCTGCGGCGCTTTACAAAGCCGTGTTCATTGAAGTAAAATTCCGCACCATTTTAAGATGGCTGGCATCCCACGCCAGCAAGACCGATTTCTATTGAGGTGAGAGGCACATGCCGGTAATTAAAGTACGTGAAAACGAGCCATTCGACGTAGCATTGCGTCGCTTTAAGCGTTCCTGCGAAAAAGCAGGTGTATTAGCAGAAGTTCGCCGTCGTGAATTCTATGAAAAACCAACGACTGAACGTAAACGCGCTAAAGCTTCTGCTGTAAAACGTCACGCTAAGAAGCTGGCTCGTGAAAACGCACGCCGCACTCGTCTGTACTAATCCTTGCGGTTGATCCGCATAGTGATTGAATTTGCAGACAACAGTAGTTGCAGATAAAGGCCGTGCTTTCCGAAAGGGAGCGCGGCTTATTGTCGTTCATCAACAGGCGTAAAAAGGGCTTATGGCTGGACGAATTCCGCGCGCATTTATCAATGATTTATTAGCTCGTACCGATATTATCGATCTGATCGATGTTCGTGTGCCACTTAAAAAGCAAGGTAAAAATCACCACGCGTGCTGTCCGTTTCATAACGAAAAGACACCCTCGTTTACTGTTAATGGCGATAAACAGTTTTATCATTGCTTTGGTTGCGGCGCTCACGGTAACGCCATCGATTTTCTGATGAATTACGACAGACTAGAATTTGTCGAATCCATCGAAGAATTGGCTGCTATGCATGGCTTGGAAGTCCCTTATGAAGCGGGTTCCGGCAGCAGTCAGATAGAACGTCACCAAAGACAAAATCTTTATCAACTGATGGATAAGCTCAACAGCTTCTATCAAAATGCATTAAATACCTCCGCTGCACAACCAGCCCGGCAATATCTGGTTCAACGGGGGCTTAGTGAAGAAATTATTCACCGTTTCTCGATTGGTTTCGCTCCCGCTGGTTGGGATAACACCTTGAAGCGGTTTGCCCATAATGCGGAAGATCGTCGGCAGTTAAATGACGCTGGGATGTTGGTCGCAAATGATAATGGCCGTACCTATGACCGCTTCCGCGAACGAATAATGTTTCCAATCCGTGACCGCAGAGGACGCGTGATTGCCTTTGGCGGACGTGTTTTGGGAGATGCGCTCCCAAAATATCTCAACTCACCAGAGACTGAAATTTTCCATAAAGGCCGTCAGCTATACGGCCTCTATGAAGCACAACAAAATCACAGTGACCTTTCACGGTTATTAGTGGTTGAAGGTTATATGGATGTGGTAGCACTGGCGCAGTTTGGTATTGATTATGCGGTTGCCTCACTAGGTACTTCCACTACATCGGAACATATTCAATTACTTTTCCGCGCTACTGATAACGTCATCTGCTGTTACGATGGCGACAGAGCCGGGCGTGATGCAGCATGGCGAGCATTGGAAACAGCGCTACCTTATCTGAATGATGGTAGGCAGTTACGTTTTATGTTTTTGCCTGATGGCGAAGATCCTGATTCACTAGTCCGTAAGGAAGGCCGAAAAGCATTTGAACAAAGAATGGAACAGTCTCATACATTGTCTGAATTTCTGTTCGAATCATTACTGCCGCAAGTTGACTTGAGTAATCCTGAAGGCAAAACAAAGCTCAGTTCACTTTCTGTTCCATTGATTAACCAGATTCCTGGAGAAACTTTGCGTCTCTATATGAGACAAGAACTTGGCAATATGATAGGCATTCCTGATGCAGTACAGTTGGAGCGTTTATTACCGCAGCGTCTGGAAAGTGGGAATAATTATCAGATGCCGCAGCTAAAACCGACAACTATGCGTATACTTATAGGACTGTTGGTACAAAACCCACACTTAGCCGCTTTAGTTCCCCTACAAGGAATTATGCAGGCCAAAATCGCAGGCTTACCATTATTTATGGAGCTTGTGGAGGTTTGTCTTACTCAGCCAGGGCTGACAACTGGACAACTGCTAGAACAATATCGTGATAATAAATTTAGTAAACAACTTGAAAAATTAGCTACATGGAACGATATACAAGTAGAAGAAATAGCAGAAAATACATTTCGTGACGCATTGGATCATCTCGTTGATTCAGCGTTAGAAGAACGTTTAAACATTCTTATCGCCAGGGCAAGAACCGAAGGCCTGACACCGGAAGAACGCGAAGAAGTTCGCTTGATTAACGAATCCCGTGCCAGAAAGTAAACACTGAATTCACGGCTTAAATGCCGCATTAGGTAGGGAAATAACCCTACATTTTGCCGCTATAAGTGGGCAGCGGCAATATAACGAAAACGCCCTTAAAAGTTATTGTTGGCAGATTAATTTCGCCGACCGACACCAACCCAAATACTCTGAAGTGTGGATACCGTCTTATGGAGCAAAACCCGCAGTCACAGCTAAAGCTACTTGTCACCCGTGGTAAGGAGCAAGGCTATCTGACCTATGCTGAGGTCAATGACCATCTGCCGGAAGATATCGTCGATTCCGATCAGATCGAAGATATCATCCAGATGATCAATGACATGGGCATTCAGGTAATGGAAGAAGCACCTGATGCCGATGATCTGATGCTAGCAGAAACCGCTAACGACACAGATGAAGACGCTGTGGAAGCTGCTGCGCAAGTCCTGTCTAGTGTTGAATCTGAAATCGGTCGCACCACCGACCCGGTACGTATGTACATGCGTGAAATGGGTACCGTTGAGTTATTGACCCGGGAAGGTGAAATTGACATTGCTAAACGCATTGAAGATGGCATCAATCAGGTACAGTGCTCTGTTGCTGAATACCCTGAAGCAATCACCTATTTACTGGAACAATATGACCGTGTGGAAGCAGGTGAAGCTCGCCTGTCAGATCTCATCACTGGTTTCGTTGACCCGAACGCAGAAGAAGAACTTGCGCCTACTGCCACTCACGTTGGTTCTGAGCTTCCACAGGAAGAACTTGATGATGACGAAGACGATGATGATGAAGACAGTGATGACGATGGTGATGATGACAACAGCATCGATCCAGAATTAGCGCGCCAGAAATTCCAAGAACTGCGACAACAGTATGACATCACCCGTCAGGAAATTAAGGAAAACGGTCGCAACCATCCAAATACTGCGGCCGAGATTTTAAAACTTTCAGAAGTTTTCAAACAGTTCCGTCTGGTGCCAAAGCAGTTTGACTATCTGGTCAACAACATGCGTTCTATGATGGATCGCGTTCGTCTTCAAGAACGCCAAATCATGAAAATGTGTGTCGAGCAGTGCAAAATGCCGAAGAAGAACTTCATCACGCTGTTCTCCGGTAATGAAACCAGCGACATTTGGTTTACTGCTGCAAAAGCAATGAACAAACCGTGGTCTGAAAAACTACTTGAGGTGGAAGAAGAAGTACAACGCAGCCTGCAAAAACTTCGTCAAATTGAGGAAGAAACCGGCTTAACCATTGAACAAGTGAAAGATATCAACCGTCGTATGTCTATCGGTGAAGCGAAAGCCCGCCGAGCGAAAAAAGAGATGGTTGAAGCCAACTTACGTTTGGTTATTTCAATTGCCAAAAAATACACCAACCGTGGCCTGCAATTCTTGGATCTGATTCAGGAAGGCAACATTGGCCTGATGAAAGCGGTTGATAAATTTGAATATCGTCGTGGTTATAAGTTCTCAACTTACGCCACATGGTGGATCCGTCAGGCAATTACACGTTCAATTGCCGACCAAGCTCGTACTATTCGTATACCCGTTCATATGATTGAGACAATCAACAAACTCAATCGTATTTCCCGCCAAATGTTGCAGGAAATGGGACGTGAACCTACCCCGGAAGAGCTGGCAGAACGTATGTTGATGCCGGAAGACAAGATCCGTAAGGTACTGAAAATCGCCAAAGAGCCTATCTCAATGGAAACGCCAATTGGTGATGATGAAGATTCACATTTAGGTGATTTTATTGAAGATACTACGCTGGAACTGCCGCTGGATTCTGCAACCTCAGAAAGCCTGCGTTCAGCAACCCACGATGTTTTAGCGGGCTTGACCGCGCGTGAAGCAAAAGTACTGCGTATGCGTTTTGGTATTGACATGAATACTGACCATACGTTGGAAGAAGTCGGTAAACAGTTTGACGTTACCCGTGAACGTATCCGCCAGATCGAGGCGAAAGCACTACGTAAACTGCGTCATCCGAGCCGTTCCGAAGTTCTACGTAGCTTCCTTGATGAATAATCAGAAATTTTATTCATTCTGACTAAAAAGCGTCTGCTCCGGTAGGCGCTTTTGTCTTTTATATCGGAAATCTCATTACAAGCTCTTCTGATATATAGCTTAATTAATATTCTCTCCAGACGATAAATAAAAAAGTGTTTTCCATTTGATGATTAAAGAGAAATGAAAGGGATATGATTATCATTAAAATAATCACGTATAAAATAGACCTTCATCGGAATAATAATATAACCAAATGACGCAAAAATGCTTATAAAAAATAAATCCAGGTGACGGATAAAAACGTCAAATGGTCTATAAAAACAACTAGTATATATCGCTCCCTATTCTCACTACTGACTAAAAATGCAATTTTGCACATAAAATGATCATACAGATTTGCAAAGCTAGACCGCGAGCAAAACTGTACGTATAATCCCTCCCATCCAACGGCCCCTTAGCTCAGTTGGTCAGAGCAGGCGACTCATAATCGCTTGGTCACTGGTTCAAGTCCAGTAGGGGCCACCAGATTTTCCAATAAGTTACATGCTGTTTAACTTATCCGATATAATCGCTTGGGACGTAGATGGGACGTGGCTGTCAAAAATCACATCTATTTGCCTTGCGTGCTCAGTTAAGTGATTAGGCGCTAGGTGAGCATAGCGCCTTACCATCTCGATACTTTCCCATCCTCCCATCTCTTGCAGAATTGACAATGGAACACCTGACTGAACCAACCAACTTGCCCACGTGTGCCGCAAGTCATGGAATCTGAAATTTTCTATCCCTGCTCGCTTTAACGCAGAATTCCACGCTGTGTTATCATCGACACGCATCTTTCTAACTGCTTGCGTCTTCGTTCCATCGTTTCGACTTGCAGCCTTTTTATGCACAAACACCCATTTGTGATGATTTCCTATCTGGTTACGCAGCACCTGACATGCAGTGTCATTCAGGGCCACTCCGATGGCCTTTCCTGACTTGCTATCTTCTGGATGTACCCAAGCCACTTTTCGTTGCATATCGATTTGCTGCCATTCCAAGTTGATGATATTTGACCTCCTTAATCCTGTTGTTAATGCGAATTTAACAACGGATTTCAATGGCTCATGGCATTCATCTATCAGTCTTTTGGCTTCGTGATGCTCGATCCATCGTATCCGTCCATTTTTTGGCTGATTAGTTTTGATGATTGGTGCCCTATCTAACCATTTCCATTCTCTCTCTGCTGCTCTAAGCAGAGATTTTATAAGCGCCAGATGCAGTGTCTTTGTGGCTTTGGCTGCTGGTTTTGGTATATAAACAGGAATATCTTTGCCCCTCTTTTTATTCGCCTCACATTTTGATCGCCAATTTTCTAGATGCTTGCGGTTCTCCATTTTTGCTACTGCGGTATATATTTTCTCTGCTGTGATATTTTTTATGATCACCCCTGAGAAGTGAATTAGCCAAAACTCTATCATGCTCTTATCTTTGTCTATTGACTTCTTATCGGCCTTTTCCTCTATCCATCGAACACAAGCCTCTTCAAACGTGACATCTGGATAATCACCGAGCTTATCTACCCTCCATAAATCGGCCCTTAATTTGTCGTGCAGTTCCTGCGCTTGCCGCTTGTCCTCTGTGCCAAGAGATTGCTTAATTCTCTTGCCGCCTGGGATCGTGATGTCGGCGTACCAGGTCTTGCTTCTGCGGAATATTGACATTTATTACTTTCCTTAGCGTCAATCGCGCTCACTTTTATAGTGTTGATCGGATTGTTTAGTGCGGCAATACAATTTTGTCGAGTGATGATGTATGGTGATTGCTTCTTTGTTGAGTCTTTTCTTGCTGCTATCAGCCTGCCAGTTCGAATCCAGCTTCTTAATGTTGGTGGTGATACACCAACAAAATTACACGCCTCGTTGAATGTCAGAGGGTATCTATCCATTCTTATATTTCCTTTTGCAAATTTCTCACATAATAAGACAGCACTGATTTAGCGCTGAATTTCATCTGATGCTCATTCATAATTAATTTGAATTGCTGTGTATATTTATCGAGAATAGCTGTGACGGCTTTGTCATCGTATTTCGATAGTTGAGTGAGTTCATTTAAGCATTCCCTTGCTATTTTTCGTCTTCCGTTTTCAAGAGCTTGGTCATTCATCTAGATTAGATTTAAATCAGTTATTTTCATGGTATTATCTCGCATCTTTTCTTAATCCATATTTCAGTTTGTTCAAGTATTAATTGCGCTTCATTAAAATCATCTGCTATGACCTGTTCGATGGTACTTTCATTATCTTCATCGATTGCATAAACAGTAAACATCATTTTATTGCGCGGCATGTCATTTATAACAAGTTTCCTTCTAAATCCGTCATCATAAAAATCAAGTTCTATCTCATCATCAAGATAACGTGACCATTGAGTTATGATGAATTTTAAATCATCAATGGAAACTTTCTTTTTATTTTTACTGATGTTATGTTTGATTATTGTCATTATCATTAACCTTAGTCATCAAAGTTTAATGATTCATCAATATAAACAGCTATATTGCTTTGCTTCCATGAAATTTCAGAAAGCTTTTCTATCTGATAATTTATCCTATCAATTAAATCATCGATAACAGGATTATAGTAATTTTGTATATCTACATCCTCTGGACGATTATCCATAATCACTTCATAAGTATCATCAAAATCTAGTTTTTTTGGGTATACCGGCTGACACAGTACTAATTTTAAATCTTGCGGCTGGACTTCATTGCAATAACAAAAATCTAGCAACTCATCTAAACTATAGAAATATTCATCATCACCGAAAATACTAATTGGAGTCGTCCCATCCCATTTTTGCCGCGACATTTCCGCATACATTTTCTCTATTGCTTCAGCGCGGCATGCAGTACACCAGCTGTGTTTTTGAAATGGTTCATGATGAGGATTCTTCTTACAAGTTATCAAATCTGCCCCATTCCAGCGGGCAGCATATTCATCTTCGCCAAAAAACCTTCCCTCACGAGAAACCCAGCCTGTAACGGTTTTGTATTGCGCGGCTAACGGACTTGTATCTAACACAGGCTGTCTGATTGATTTTATGTTACTCATGTTAATTATCCTTGGTTATTCATTATTGACTGCTTCATGAACCAGTCAAAGTTTAAAATGTGATTTATATCTCAAAAGCTAACAGATTAAATTCTTTATGAGCTAAATACATTTTTTCAAGGGCGGCTATAATACTCTGCATGCGTTTAATATTATCTTCCGTAATACAAAACATTTCACTGTTATAGTCATTCCCTTCTCTATCCATTTCATTCACTGTGAAATAATATTCGTCTTTATATTTGCGCACCCTGATTCTAATATCAATGTTATCAAAAAAAATAGATGCATATTCTTTACTGATAAGCCATTCATCCAGTAATTCATAATGAAACTGCTTCATGTCACATGTTAACATAATCAAGCCTCCTATAATTACACTCATATTTCAACGAGAGTTTCTTTCCAGTCGATATCTTCAAGATCGACACGCGCGACTGGCATGCAAAAAGTACTAAATTTAGATGCAAGCCATACCCCGTCGTTCAAATTCGGCGCTTCACGATATGCATATATAAATCCGTCGCTATCTGTTGCGAGACATTCTATAAGTCTCAGAACTGTTAATTGAATACCGAAGTAGTCAACAGTTTTTGTTTCGATTTGGAATGTGTTAATAAGTTTCATGATGTTTTATTTCCTGTAATTTATTTAATCCAATTTGAACTAATTGGTTTTTATCAACTGTTGTGAATATACAGCGCGGCTTGATAAACGGGCGCCAGATTAATAACAGACTTCCTTTTGTGTTTCCTTTTTTCTCTTTTCCGTTGCCGGCGTTAATAAATGAAATCCTGCCGGCTGTTATTAATCTGACTTCATCTATAGAGCTCATTGCTAATTTAAACCAGCCGACAGATGTATCGGCTGGTACAAGCATAACGACCGACTGATTTTGCTTCCTGCTTTGTTCTGCTGCTTTAATAATCCACGGCGTAATATCAGAATACGGCGGATTACAGTATATTGCTCCGTAACTTACCCAGTCGCATATTAATGCATTATCTCGTTCCGTGAGATAATGAGCACATAGAGCATTTTCATAGTCTGCCGCTGCATCGAGATAAAAACCGAATTCGAGGTCCAGAGCAGTAAATATTTCAATCGGGGTTTGCCATTTATCACGAATTTCTTTCGGAGTATTACTTCCGCCGAAGTCTGACATTTATTTATTCTCTGCTATATATTCATCAAACTTACTGATACCCCATGCTATTGCATAGCAGCACCACACATAATGAAATTGATATTCCATTAAGTCATTTTCATAAAAATCAATAAAAATATCGTGTTTATCATCATAATCTCTAATTGCTGATATTGCCTCATACTTATCGTATGAGCATGATATGATTTTTTCGATTGACTCTTGTATTTCTTCGAGATCATCATCGGAAACATCTTCATTATCATTAAGCCAGTTATTAGCCGCTTTACTAACAGCATCTTTGAATTTATCTAATGACCACATTTTGTATATTTCTTTACAATGTCCGGCCCCAGCTTGTAATTTTTCCGACCAATAATCCGGGTTTATAGATAATTCACCGCCTGAACTTCTGAAAAAACGGAACATATCTGTAACGCGAGAGAATGTAAAACAACCCATATCACCAGATATACAAAGATATTCCGGCCACGTAACAATATCGAAATAATATGCACTACTACCATCTTTGCTAAATCGCAAATGACGATATAAGCCATCATTATGCAATATTTTAATGCTGTGTTCTTTTGTATCTTTTTTGAACCGCTCTAGTATCTCTTTAATTTCCATTCTAATCACTCCAATATGACAATGATTCTTGTGCCGCATCGTGCGGATGAATATATTTCCAGTCGCCATTTTTTCTAGAATATGACTCAATCTCACACTCAGCAATTTCTTTTGCTTCTGATAAACTAGCGCCGCGTGACGCTAGTGTATTTATCATGTAACGCTTGAACATTCGTTTCCAGATAAAATAGAACGAGTGGCATAGATAATCATTCATTGTTGTTTTCTCTTTCAGATAGCATTAATTTTGACGCGATTAATTTCTCTTATTACAGATTGTAACGCATTACTTTTAATAATAAGGTTTTTATTTTGCTCTTCAAGATATTTAATCTTATCAGCAATATCATTCAGAATTAAATAATCGTCACATTTCGCTGTTCTTGCTAACTCGTGACATGCGGATATTAAAGACTCTGTATTTTTAGTCATAATTACACCTCAATATTTTTTGTTTGCAAATTTCTTTGGCTTTATAACAAGTGTCAATATCGAACCAGCCGAAATGACACTTCCTGAAATTAATTCCCAGTTGTTTTGCTAAAAATTTATACGCGTCCGTGCGTTCCAATCCTGTTTTCTCTCTCATTTCTTCAAAATGCCGATGCCCGCTCATTCTTGCATTCCGAGTCTCTTTATCGGCTAGGGTCCCAAGTGGGATGTCAGTAAATGGGTGCATGCCAACATATGCTCCGCATGACGTACAGATATAGAGCCACGGCCATTTGCTATAGCTTTTACCAAATATCTTTTCATGATGAGCTATTGTTACGTGGCCGCAGCAATATCGACATTCAATTGGAATCGGGAGCGGGTCTTTAACCCGCTGAATTGCTTTCCTGCTTGGATTCAACGGTGTGTGCATGTAATTTCCTCAACGCATCTTTCACAACATTTAAACGAGAGTCCATCCATTTGTATTTTTGACTACGCATCTTTAGCGTGCAATCAAGATATCTGATAATATATCCGTTATCAGCTTTGAGAATAAAATCAGATAACGAACAGGCCATTGCGGGCCAGAATGAAGTCCATGATTCACCGTATTCAGAGATAGTTATTCTTCCTTGTCCGTCTCCATAATCTTCAAGATAAACATGAATAGGGTCATGTCGTAGAACATCTGTGATTTGCAATTTCACGACATTTGATTTTTCAATTTTCACAATAGCTTTCTCCGTCGCAACTAATTAACATAATGATTACCGACATATTCATTATCCATAGAAGCCAATAATTTAGTTCTTAATTCAGTAAGAATCTGTCTTTCTTCATGCGTACTACATGAAGTAAAAGCAGTGGAATATTCAACATGATGTTTATTTAAGTCTTCATTAAACGAGATAAAAATTTCTAACTTCACAGCCATAAATCACCTCATTATTATTAAATTAATTTTTACATCTTTCAGGATTTCCAATAATAAATACGCTATGGGTAAAATCTTCTGATTTTACTATTTTCTCGATTTCTCTTTTTTCCTTTTTCCTTTTTTTATCTTTATGCCTTTGACATTCAGTACAGCTACCATTTGATACGTATCTTAGCGTGTGCCCTTGCGGGCACGGTTCGCCGTTGAATTTTTCACCATACATGAAATTACCCTCATATTTTAAAATGGAGAGAAATTATCGTCGTATTGCTCATATTGATGATTATTTTGATTTTGATAATTGTTGTAACTGTTATGTTGTGCTGATTTATTTCTCTCATCTTTATCTTTTAAAGTTGAAACAATCTTATTTATAGCCTCAGCAACTTTACTTTCCTCAATTTCCTGCAAAGTTTGCCCGGTCTTAGCAACGAACGGAATTCTTATGTCAAAGCTGAATGTATCGCTTCCATCCGTTCTTTTTGTTCTCAGAGTTTTTTGTAGCACCAGACCGACAATTTTCCCTGCCAGTTCTGGTGCGATACATGTATTCGCATCTTTCGTTACTTGAGTTAATTGTTTAACTCCGGCACAGCCCATAATTGCATTAATCATGTTAATGCCGTACTGATTATCTGTGCCGTCATTTTTCTTACAACAAACATTCAGATAATTAACTTTTCTTCCATCTTCTGTCTCACCGGAGATTTCAATAAAGTGAGCACCTTCTTTGCCTCTTGTAAATTTAGCCTCATTGATTGTGATAATATAAGCTCCGCTTTCTGTGATAAAACCACTCTGACCAGCAGATAAAGCAAGTTCTTTGTTATAAACAAACATAACATTATTCATTTCATTTAACCTTATTTGTTGATTTCGTAATAATGACAAATTGTTTCGTCGATAACAGCTAAATCATTTTCTATCTCATATCTATCGAACATCCCGATCGGAGATTTAACTGTATCGTAACCATTATTTCTTGTTGAGAAAAAATAATTGTCATCCTTGACAATTGTTCTTAATACTATTGTAAACATTCCTTCGATCGTTATTTTTTCATCCAGCATTTTTCCTATTGTCTTTATTTTAACTTTCCCTGTTTGCGTCTCTTCCGTATGAGACAGAAAATAAACACGTAAATCGTCTGGGGTTCCATTTATTGCTTTATCAATGATATTCCATGCATGACTACCAATTTCGGTAAATTTATCGAATGACTTTTCGTCAGAGCGGCGCATAAATTCATTTGCCATCACATATTGAAAATCATCGATAATGACAATTTTCTTTCCGTATGAATGAGCTTTTATTATTGCACCCTCGATATGATTATATTTATCTGAAATGAAAATGGAGGTTTCTGGGTTTTCCCTGTCCCACAATTTCCATGACGTGGATTTAAAAGGTAATGGCTTCCTTATTGTCTGGACCAGTAAACAATCTGTCGGATTTAGATTTCTAAGACTCGTTGACTTCCCTGTCCCTGATTCACCCAGGATTAATGTTGCGGTTCCCATAATTACCCCTAAAAAGCCACCTGGAGTGGCTATGCTGAAAATGTCATTCTTTTGTGAATAGCTCTGACTCTTTCAACATCACCAGCGCAGTATTTCGCTACTGTTGATATTTTCCCATCTCTCACAAAGTCCCAAACTTTACTGCCGTCAATATCCTCGCCGGTCTCAGAGCCTTTTTGTGGTAAATGAAGTACCTGGCATAACTTATCAAGAGATACTCTATTGCCGTGCCCGGCCCATGCTGTCATTGTATCGAAGATAGACTTATCCCATGTGCGAGCCCCGAATGGAATAAATCGGGGCGGCTTAATGCTAAGCACAACTGCACGCTGAAACATGAATCTCAAATCAAATCCCGCTATATTGTGACCAATAAAAATGGGAGGTATCTGACGTGACGGGTCGTAATTGCTTTCGAGATAATGAAACAAGTCCGATATAATTTCAGGTTCTGAGTTTTTCCAGTCTTCATCAAAAAACGTCACAGTGGGTTCATCATTAATTGCTACACTGACACAGCACACTTGACCAAGCCCACCATCAAAACTAGTTTTTCTCCAGTCCTCCTCTGCGACTTTCTCTCTATTTTCAGCAAGCCAATCATCAATACTTTCTTGCTTTTTAAAGTTACCCGGTGCTTTCACATTATCGAGAAAAGATTTTTTTACTGATTCGCTCTGAGACGGGATTGTTTCAATATCAATATAAATATTCATTTTGTTTCCTGTAATTAAGTAAAGTCGCCGTTAAATTCAATTAAACTAATCGGCATATTCCCATTCATTCCGTAGATAGAGCGCTTATATTCAATTTCCTTGTGCTCGATAATTTCTTTGTCTGAATAGCCGATTTTATTATAGAATTCCGTTTCTTTATTACCCTGATGTTGATGAGTATTCATTTTATAAAGCCTCGATTTTACAACCCCTACTTTCGAAATATTCCTTTATTTCATTGAAAGAAGAAGTCGTTGAGTTAAACACTTCCTCTGTCTGTCCCTGTATAATGACACCCCTATTTGAGTCATTTTCATCTATTTCAATTATATTTCCATCTTTAGTTGAGATAGTTCTAAAAGAACCGCAATGGATTTTAAGCATAATCACCTCATAAATATTAAAATCAATGTTGCGAAGAGAATTAAACAAGCGGGATATAACATAGCGAAGAGCCACTCTTTAATCGTATTCATAGCTTAATCTCAGATATTGCATTGCTATAACCCAGTCAATTTGGCTTTCTATTTTGAAAGCGATTCTTGCTTTAGATTGAGCTAAATTGAAAAGTTGTTTGTTGATTTTCATAATATACCCCTGAGCCCTCCGCTGGCTTTTACTCCATATTATTAAAACTCACCCCTGTTTATTTTAATTAGTGCCTCCACATGCTGTTTAGCGGCTTCTTCCGTTAAATGAATACATCTGTTATTAAGATATAAAACATCAATATTATCTCCGAACCAAATGAGCGGACCGCGTTCATATGACATTGAGTCAATTATAGAATAATATTTATCTCCGTTATTTAACTCATAATCAACAGGCTTCGGAAAACTGACTTTGCCGACTGTTATCATTTCAGGCTTACGGCGATATTTAAAATCAGGATTCCAGTTTGGGTGATGAAAAATATCTTCCCATAACTCATTGGCATCATCATACATTTCCCAAAGCAGCCAAGGTTTATCTGTTTTAAAAGCATCTTGTGCATATTGCAACATTAATTCAGCGTGCACGTGTTTAGTCATAATTATTTACCTTCTATTTCTATGTTAATGTAATGATCTGGCAAATCGAATCCGAAATCATATAGAATATCTTCAAAAAAGTGATGAAGAGCTATCATGTCATTTCCATAGGTTTTCTGATGCGTATCAAAAGTAAATTCTCTTCTGCCGCTTAAATATTCAATAACTTTATTGTACTCGTCTTGTGATAATCTTATTTCAGTTTTCATAGTTTACTCACAAAATATGTCTGAATACTAATTCAGTGGATTTCACAAGTGCCAATCCGTAAACAGCTCCCATGAATGCGCTTTTCAAAAGATATTTGGCAATATATGAACGAGTAAGTTCCTGACGACATGATTCACATTTTTTATTTTCTGACATTGTTTAATCCTCGATTTGATAGTTATCAGTTTCAATCCAAAATTCAACCCAGTGCCGAGCGCTTCCTATTCCCCATAAATTCATGGATGCGTTTTTATTTGCATGTGCGGCAATAGATTCAGATTCTGCAAAAGAGATATGCACGTTATTATCAGCGAACATATCTTGAACTTCTTTTGAAGTGATTGCGTTCATGCTTAACCTCTATTTAATTAACAGACAACCATTGACGCGCGTTATTTCTATTTCTCCATGCAAGGGAGACATACATTTTTCGCATTTCAGAACCGCGGCGATAGATTTTAGCTTGAGATAAATAGCGAATTTGTTCAGCTTTACACTCAGTTGCAAATTTTATTTTTGTGCTCATTTTTAATCCTCTATATTTATAAATAGCATCCTTGCTGATGATTCCCTGTTGTTTTCCCTGTGTGGCGAAATTAATCATTCGCTTAAATCATAAAAAGTACCGTAAGTTATCTCTTCAAAACATTCAGGGATTTTTGGCCTTTTATCCCAATCCTCTTTCTCTGCTATAGGAATGGCGAATAAAATAATGCTCTTATCTTTTGATGCTTTTCCTACTAATGTTGAAATTACTGGAACTCCACGTTGATTTGATTTCGGAGTTCCTAATGTTGTGCAACTAATATTGAATTTTTCAATAAGAAAATCTTTATAAGCGGGTAAGTTCTTTAACTTCCTGTTTGTTTCTTCTGTTAAATCAGCAATCTTTTTATTAAATTCTTTCCCTGCTTTTGAATTGCTTTTTGCACTAACTACTTTTAATTCATCGTTTTTCACGATAATTTTTACAGCAAAATCAAATTCTTTCTCTATTGGAAAAGCAAATCTATCTATTAACGTTCCATTTGCACCAATCCCATGTTGAAATGTTGCCCCCTTTGCACCTACGCTATCTTTTGCAGCTTTAAAAACTTCTGCGCGTTTCTCATTGATAATTTGAAATTCATCGTCAATTTGTTTAACGATATCACCAGTTAGACGATAGTATTTAAAATCTCTTTCGCTCATACATCCTCCTATAATTAACTCACCACAGCCCACTATAAATGAGCTGTAATTAGTTAATTGGCAATATTATGTCACGGTCTAACGCATCCTGCGGCAATATACTGTTCATCTGGAGTTAACTCATCCCTGTTTTTGATAACAAACTGCTTTCCTACGAAGTCAGTTATTCTTTCATCTCCCCAATATGATAAAATTAACTTTTCACAAAACATGCCGCTATCAAGTGCATCTTGAGCCTTTGCATAATATGAATAACAGCCCGCTAATGAGTTATTTGTTCGAGAAACTTGGTCCGCTGCGCGATACTTAATAATGACTCGTTTTGATTTGACTATTTCCACATTCACACTCTCATATTAATTAGCCAGATAATTAATTTTCGATCCTATATTATTAGTAATTACACAAATCTATCATTTTATCAATCTTAGCTTTAATTTTCGGCTGATTTATTATTTGGTTCAATTCGATAATCATATCTTTGAAATCATTTTCATCATGAAGGATTTTATTCAAAGTTTTACATTCTATTTCGTCTAATACTATTTGTCTGAGCATGACCATATCATTACGAAAATGAGTGATATTTAAAGACTTTACGTTTTCGTAATTTGTCATTTTAAATAAAGCAGGAGATTTAACACCTTCATTTGTTAAAGGATAAAAATAAACTTCTTGTGACCATCCATTGGTTTGTTGAAATTCACCGGGTAAAATGAATATTTTGATACCTAATGTTTTAGCAAACTCGATCATATCTTGTGTTATATTCATTTTATTCACATCCTCATATTTATCTGACTGAATAGAGCCAGGTGTTATGTAAGCAGCGACTGCCTGTATTCTCCGGCTTGTCATTACCTTTTAATGCAACAATTAAACCCGCTAACGCATTGTCTGTGTCATTCTGATTATGTTTCAAAGTTAATATCTTTCGCGGCTCTGGTTTTAATCCGAAAATCTCATCAACAATATCTTCAACTGAACATTTTGACTTTTCGCGAGCTTCGATTTCATCAAGACGCATTTTTCTGATATGACATTGTTCACGATATTTCATTTGTCTGCGTAATCTGCAACGTTCACGCGACGGAGTACGCTTTGTCATATAAATACCTCCGGTAAAAGTGGTTTTGGTGGTGTGGTGCAGCATGCCAATCTCGCCGCTATCTCTCACCGCACCCCAGAACCACTTCGTGAGGTTTGTACACCTGAATCGGCATACTGGCATTCTCATATTGTTAAAGAGCGGAACTTTCCTGTTAGTTACTGCTTCCCGTTATTACTGGTACTGCGTTGTCTCTTAGCACTTGCGAATCATCTACCTCTTCATGCGCCGGTAGCAGCTACTTCGTGGGCTTTCCTTGCCTGTTCGCTTGTCTGTGTGCCTTTGATGTGAATTATAATCACATATTGTGTTTTATTGGTCAACACGAAATGTGATTTATTTTGTCGAATAAATATCATGTATTTGATTTTTATATTAATTTATTTTGAAAAAATTTTAGGAAGGAGGACTTGGCTTGAGTTTGGGGTGATTTGGGGGGGGGGAGACAAAAAAGCCACCGGAGATGGTGGCTTACTTAAATTTAATCTTTGTTAGATTTTTGGGATGGGAATAATCCTCGAATGACACCCAAAAACGCTGCAAAAATATTCAATGTTACGGCTGATGTTATCGCGATCATAACGTTATCAGGGAAAAGCTCAAAGCCAAAAATCTTAGAGAATCCATAACAAAATAGGAGGATAGACCACCCATAAAGAGTTTTCCTGACAACCTTGTAGGCTTTATCACCAAATTTCTCTCTTAAAGCTCTGTCTGCTTTCCTATCCTCGATTTCTTGCAAAATAAGGGCGGGGTGCTTTTCAGATGAATTTGGTCGGGTGTCAGTTAACGGGCCTTCATCAGGTATCACATCAATAGGTTCTGACAAAGCTATATCGTCAAGAGACACTTTCTTGTCCATAATTCTTTACTTAATGCATCTTTTTAAGAGTTCATTGTTTATTACAGCGCTATCTTCAGTTGTTTCAGACCAAGCGGTTCCGGGCAAATGAGTAAGATAAGAGAGCTGAGTACCTCTTAGCGGTCCGTAGACGTTTATTATTTTATCTATAAGAACATCGGTTCTTGTATCTTCTTTGGGAATAGTTGGTGTGACAATGGCGAACCCCTCTTCAGTATTTAACAGTGTGCTAATTGTACGGCAAATTGGGTTAGCTCCGTATCTCTTTACTTCATGATAAAGGGAAGGGATAACAGGGCCATATTGCCATTTGGCAAAGAAATCATCCACTAGTGGATCATTGTGTATTTTCAAATGCCATGATTGGGCATAGAACATCAATTTCTGTAGTTTCATCGGTGTCAAATCTGGGATTTGACCTTGAATCGCCTTATTAATGAAGGCGTTAGCAACAGCGATAGTTGGATATGCCATTTAGCCTCCTATTGTTAATTTAGTTAATTGATAATATACTGTTTTTATATACAGCATTGTTGTATACATTAATGATAATAACAAACACTAAAAATAAGTCTAGTTATATAATTCCATTAAATTCATTAAGATATGATTCTATATACGGCAATAGCCGAATATTACTTATGCTTTCTTTTTGCTTTTCTTCTGTGATAGTTCTTCTAGTAATTGATTGTAATACCGTTTTTTTTCTTCAAGAGTTTTTAAAAGTTCGTCAGCTTCGCTGTCTGGTAGTTCATTAAAAAGCTCTAATAAGATTTTTTCCCTGTTTGATAGCTCCTGACATGTCTCACTAGTTTCATTTTCTTGTGAAGATTCTGCATCACCAAACATCAATTCGGCGGGAGAAACACCAAGGGCTTTAGATAAGATGACAGCATCGTCAGTACTGACATTTCTAATACCAGATTCATAGTTTCCTATTCTTGATTGAGAAGCCCAACCGCATAGCTCCGCGAGTGCAGCTTGGCTCATTTTTTGTTGGTTTCTGAGGCGCTTAATTCTTGCGCCGATACTTTCATTAGTTTTCATGAACTCTTATTTAACACACTGCGTGTTTTTTATCTTTCACAATTTGTGTTTACAATGAATCACAAATTGTGTTTAATGATGATGATTTAGATACAGGGAGTAACTATGAACAAGATCTCAAATGCCAGAAAAGTGATCGGCATTACCCAATCTGAGTTAGCAAAAATGCTTGGGTGGTCACAGTCACGTATTGGTAATTATGAATCTGGAATTAGAACCCCAGATTTGCATTCATGCCGAGAAATCGTGTTAGCACTGAATTCTCTGGGAGGGATGTATTGTCTTGATGACATCTTTCCACCAAAAGCGGCATAACAATTAAAACCGAGCGAGCTATATCAGCTCGCATGCTCTTTAACAATCCGCCATCTATGCCGATCCAGGTGTAGATCTTCCCCGATAGTATGGGGAGCGGCCTTATTTCAAGGCTATTAACTTATTTTATTTAAGGAATTTAACATATGGATACTGCAACGGAACGCAAGTTTCGCAAAATGGAAAGCAAGTTAATTAAAAAACTGGTGCTGAAAGGTGCACGCAATGTCGCTGAAATTATCGGGTTTCATGAGTCTCAAATTGCGAGATGGCAACGGCCACAACGGATCGACGACATCAGTTTTATTGAGAAGATGGCCCGGTTCTTAGTTGCAATTGAATTCGAGACCCCGGAACAAGAAGTTGTTATGACGGGTGAAGATGCTAAGGCGCTATTAGCTGCTTTGGAGCTTATCAGATACCCGAAAAGAAAAGCCTCATTACCTGCCACGGATGAGGCTTCTAATCAAATCGAAATATCAATATGAATCAAGAGGGGAGCTCTCATTTCCCCTATATACCACTAATAGCGAGGTAATTATGAACGGGAAGCCAGTTATTTTCAATGCTGAAATTTAGGCTTAAGACAATAGAGACGGGGTTAAACAATGAGTATGAACTTAATGGCTCATGTAATGAGCGTCAAAGTGGGCAACCCGCTCCGCAAATTGATATTACTGAAACTGGCAGATAATGCGAATGATCAGGGTGAGTGCTGGCCATCAGTCCCTTACATTGCTGAACAATGTGAAATGTCAGAACGTTCGGTACAGAATCACATTAAGCAGCTAGTCAAAGATGGCTTTCTTTGGATTGAGGAAAGAAAGTCAGAAAACGGGTTAAACAAGTCAAATGTATATCATTTAACACTGAGTAACGGTGTAAAAAATAGGGGTGCAAATGCTGCACCCTATGGTGAATTTCCTGCACCAGGTGGTGCAAATGCTGCACCGGTTAGTGGTGCAGGAGCTGCACCCAGAACCAGTCACTCTTTAGAACCAGTCAAAGAACCTATTACCCCTATAGTCCCCAAAAATAAAAAATTGAAATCTTTTGATGCTAATCAGGTAGAGATACCTGAGTGGCTAGATCCGTCTGTTTGGCATGAATGGGTTTCGTACAGACAGCAAATAGGCAAGTCGATCAAGACCATACTTACAGTTAGCAAAGCTTTCAACATCCTGAGGGAATGTTTTGATGAGGGGCATAACCCCGCTGATGTAATTAACACAAGCATAGCAAACGGATATCAGGGGCTGTTTAAGCCCAAATATCCACCGCGAGCTAAGCAGGGTCTGGATTTCAATAATACAGATTGGATAGATGGGCTAACGATATGAGAAATCTTGCTACTGTGGTACAGAATCGGGATAGCGGGGCTTTGCAGGTTATGGCCGGATCTCAAAAACCACAACAGGGAACACAAGTTACAAAGCAGGCCGCAGAAATTTTCAATGAGTTATTCCGCCAGTTAAAAGGCGCTTTTCCGGCTTTGATGGCGAATATCAAAACACAGGAAGATTTTAATGAACTGCGCCGGCAATGGGTTCTCGCTTTCGCTGAGAATGGCATCAAAACCATTGAACAAGTCAATGCTGGAATGAAAATTGCCAGGCAACAAGATACGCCATTTTTGCCATCCCCCGGCCAATTTGTATTCTGGTGCAAGCAAGGCGGTATCAAAAGTGTTGGTTTGCCTGATGAGTCAGAACTGTACGACATGATCATGGACTACAGCGCAAAGCGTGGATTATACAGTTCAGCAGAGAATTTTCCGTGGGTGTCAAATGCCTGTTACTGGATGGTCACTAAACTGTATTCACAGATGCGCGGTTTGAATCTCACAGAATCAGAGTTACGGAAACGCTGCGGCAATGAATTAATTTCTATGTCGCGTCGAATAGAATCAGGCGAGCAGATACCGGCACCAGTTAAACAGATCCCTAAATTGCATATACCGACAAGCAAGGAACGGGCGTTAAATCATCTCGCCGAAATCAAAAGAAAATTCAATTTAAATTCACACAATCACTAAGGCGGGTGAAGGATGGAAAATACAGATAACATCATAGCTATTAAATTTTGCGATGATAGCAAACCCAGTATTAACACTACAGTCACCCCCAAAACTTCCGAACAATTCCGATGTAAACATTCTGCAATAACAGTTAACGAACAGTATCGAGTTCTCACTTGCAATCGGTGCGGCTGTAATATCGATGCATTTGATTTTGTTCTGCGATGTGCTTACGACGGTGAGCGTGTTGTACGCGAGATTGATGAGCTATTAAAACAGCGGGATACACTCAGATCATCTTGTGACAAATTGGCGCAGGAAGAGAAAAACGCAAAAGCTAGATTGAGGAATGCAAAAAGCCAAGTATTGTTTCTTGAGAACGATATTAAAAAAGCCAAAGGGGGTTTAGATGGAAGCTGATTTTTGTTTTCACGAATCAAATAAATCGCAAGCGTGGGAAATATTGAAAGAGACACTTCAAACGAAACAGCCACATCGTATTATTATTAAGCCGTGGAAAGATATTCGCTCAATTTCGCAGAATTCTACATTTCATATGTGGTGCGGTGAAATAAGTCGTTATTTGAATTTACATAATTCTAAATTAACGCCGGAGGAAGTTAAAGAAGCATTGAAGCATACGTTTTTGGGTTATGAAGCAATAGATATTATTGACTTGAATACTCAATCGCCGGAACGAGTAAGAATACTCAGAAAGACTTCGAAATTAGATACAGGTGAAATGTTCTATTTCATGACGCAAGTAGAGAAATGGGCGCTAGATATTGGGTGTTTAGTGACTATTCCAAATAATTCACAATATATGAATTTAAAACAGGAGCAAGATAAATAATGAAAAGTAAATTTGAAAACATCGAAATTAATTTATGCGAAATAGCGGAATTAGTCGAGATAGCAAAAGCAGCGGAAAAGCTGGTTCGTTGTAAGGGTCGATATCACTCAGAACAGAATTACAAGGCTCTGGCGGCATTGTTTGGTGTGACTGTACCAGACTTACCGCCACTTGCGGGGGAGCAAACAGATGAATGACTGGATACTCTATTTCTATGCATTTATCGGCATCGTAGCAACATTTGTTTGTGGTCTTGTGTGGCTCGCATGTGCTGCGAGAATACTTTGTATTTATGCACTATGGCAACTTAAGCGGGGTAAAAGGGCGCTGAATGCTATCAGGAAAATAAAGAAAGATATGGTGAAATTAAATGAGTCAACAAACATCACAGACTCAACGAGTCATCAATAATCTAATCTATAAAGTCCCGTCTAATAAATCAAAGCCAATCCAGACTGAATCAGAAGTTAAGACGTTTGATTACGTTTATAAACTATTGCGTGCACGATGGGATCGGAGGAGAAATAGAAATGAAAAAACCAGCAAGGCGGAAATGTAAAATATGCCGCGAGTGGTTTATACCAAAATATCAAAATATATGGTGGTGTAACCCCGAACACGGTACAGAATTAGCAATTAAAAAAAGAAACAGGGACAGAGAAAAAGCAGAACAAGCGCTTAAAAAGAAACAACAACAAGAATTAACAGAACAGAAAGATAAACTCAAAGCCCGTAAACTCGCAGTCAAACCACTTCTATATTTCAGGAATCAAGCGCAACAGGCATTTAATGCATTTATCAGAGAAAGAGATAAAGACCTGCCGTGTATTAGCTGTGGGAGATTTCATAAGGGACAATATCATGCTGGACATTATCGAACAACTAAAGCTCATCCAGAATTAAGATTTGATGAAGACAATTGTCACAAACAATGCTCTGCATGTAATAACTATTTATCAGGAAATATAATTAACTATAAACCTCGGCTGATTGAGAAAATCGGGCAAGAAAGGTTTGATGCTCTAATGATGCCAAAGTCGCTAATGAAATGGCGGCGTGAAGATTACGAGCGTATTTGTGATGAATATCGTGCAAAACTCAGGAGATTAAGCAATGACAATCTTCACTGACATTAAAGCAGCTATAGAAGAAGCGAGATTCTTACGACAAGAAACAAAGCATCATCATGTTGTCACTCAAAAACGGAATGGAACTCTCACAGTCAGACAAGAAGTCGGAATAAATAAAGAGAGTCGTCTACGTAAAGCTTATAGCACTCGTTACGATTGTCGTATTGCAACAGTATTGCCGGGGGTAAAATGAATCTTGAATCATTACCGAAGTATTTCTCACCCAAGGGGATCATGTTTAGTGACTCTCCAGCCGCAACTGCTACTGACTCATTCTCAATTACTGATGTTATGGCCTCGCTTGGTTTGGCGACCTCTAAAGCGAGACTGGGTATTGAGCTGTTTTTGGCGAAACAAGGGATCAATAGTCCAGATGAAGCGGTGGAGAGTCTCTATCAGTATGCGCTGACGCAAGTTCATAAGCACAGTGCAATTGAAAGGCTCAATGATGATGTTAGACAAAAGGTTCTGCAAATACTCGCAAATTATGCATTTCAGGATTATGCGAGGAGTGCAGCTAGTAAGAAGGCGTGTTCAGATTGTGATAGGGGATTTATCACAGTCCGCAAATTCACAACAAAGTACGGAAGTAGCGAGGGAGCATTGATTAAGTCACTGGGGCTCAAACCTACGAGATTTATTACGTCGATTCGGGAGGTTGAGGAAACCTGTCGTGTGCTTTGTAAGACTTGCAAGGGTAAGGCCACGGTCAGTCATTCTTGCCGTTGCAATGGGAGGGGGAAAGTTCTGGATGAGAAGCAAACCAAGTTGCAACACGTTCCTGTCTATAAAGTCTGCCCCAAATGTTCAGGACGTGGATATTCAAGACTGAAATTTACAGAAGTCTTTGAAGCAATAAAACCATTAACTGGTGTATCTAAAACAACTTGCTATGACAAATATCAACCATTGTTTGAGCAGTTAGTAAGTGAATGCTTTAAAGAAGAGGAACAAGCTGATTACGTTTTATCAAAATTAACAAAAATAGAATTTATTTCTTTTTAATTGTTATTTTGTGGAAAATATACATTGACGATTTCGGAAAAATAGCCTATCGTTATCCCAACGATGGGTTATTGCACTTCGTTGAAAGCAAAA
>NZ_JAPFCD010000017.1:0-91583 GCF_026153155.1 Photorhabdus aballayi
CGTTCCATCAGGGCTTGCCCGGTGGTGAGCGTAGTGCGGTGCGCGTTAATAAACCCGCAACCGTTACAAGTAATCCCGGCCGGGTTGGCAATAATCACCTCGGCTTTATGCCCGGCCACTTCAATCCAGCCGTTGAGGTGACTGCGGTCGTGGCTGTTGACTTCATTGAGGATAACGCTGGCGTCCCCTTTGGCTAACCACGGATTGCCCGCCACCATGCCGCCGAGTTGCGTCTGCGTGGCCTGATGGCTGTTATTGAGGATAACCCCTTGTTTATCCACATCAAACTGACGGTAGCTGTTGTGGGAAACGCCATCAGAGCCGGGCGTCTGGATATTAACCTGCGGCGTACCGTTGGCGCTGCGAATGACGGTCGGTTGCTGACGCCCCGGCGCCTGTCCGTCGGCCACAATCGCGGCCTGTGCAGTGAGTGAAATCCCGCCAAGGGCGAATAACACCCCAAACCGTAGCGCAGTAAGCCGACAACAACGTTGCGGTGAAGAGGGGCGACGAGTACGACGTCCGGTTCGTCCCTGTCCGGCACACACTATCTCGGCCACTACCATCCACATCTGGCGGGCCTGATTAAAGATAATACGATATAACTGCTGGTTCATGATTTTTGCTCCACACAACACTACCCACTGGCAGTTTTGCTATTTGAATTAATACTGCCAATACAGGTTGAATCCGGCCGTGACCGGGGAGGTTTGGAAACTGGCGGGTTTGGACAGCGGGACACCGACAAACAAGTCGTAGCTCACCCCTTTCAGGCTGCCTCGCCAGCCCAGGGCGCTCCCCGCCAGGTGTTTTCCGAGCAGCGCGTCACTGCCCCGTCCGCCCACTTCGCCATAGTCGATCCCCAGATACAGAGACTGCCCTTTCAGCGGGGTTTGCCAGTCCAGTTCGTTACGGCTGTACCAGCCCCGGTCAGCGGATAAGGTCAACTCACCATCAAAGCCGCGTACCGTCCAGCGGCCGCCAATGGAAAAGCGATCCTGGGGCGTCAATGGGCTGGCGCTTATCTGGCGCAGATACTGGGTTTGATAAGAAAAGGGTTGAGAAAACAGCGTTAACGGCCCGGCCAGCGTCGCCGAGAACTGGGTGATTTTAGGTAAAGCGGTCCCTTCGTTGCGGTACTCTTCCGGCGCCGGTTGTGCGCCAAACCAGCGCATGCCCTGTTGGTAAGTGACTTTGGTATCCAGATTTGCGTTGCCGATAGTGTGATGATGGGACAGTCCCAGCTTCCAGCCTGCGGTTTCCCGGCGCTGAACATCGATTTCAGTGTTATCAATAAAATTGCGGGACGCCCGGCGATAAATTTCACCGTTAAGCAGGGTTTTCTGGTCGGCGTTGCGGTGTAAAACCCGACTGAGCTGGACCGCCAAGTTTTGGCTTTTGCCCCGGTATTGAATCGCCTGATTCAGCCCGGCGATTGTTTGAATATAATCGTAATGACTGGCGGTCACGCTCGCCATCCAGTAGCCGAAGGGCAGCGAGTAATAGAGCGTGTCGTTTTGGCTGCCTTTCCCGGCAGACGCATGAATATCGCGCCCCCCGGAGAGATAGAACAGGTCGCTTAACGCCAGCGGGTTATCCAGAAAAAAGGTGAGTCCGCCCTGATAACGGCCGGTGCTTTTGGACCCGGTATCATCCAGATACGTGGCGACTCGCCAGTGCCGGGACTGACGCCAGTCCAGCACAATATCACTCTCCCCCGGTTGCGCTGCCGGGACAATGTTCATCTCCGCCTGAACGGTCGGGAAACGTTGCAAGTTTTCCAGTCCCTGCTCAATGTCCCGTAAATCCAGCAATTTTCCTTCACGCGCGGGAAAGGGGGTTATCCGCTGGATATATTTTCCGCTGTCAGGGGTATAGCGGATATGCCGGATGTTGCCCGGTATCATCACCAGTTTTAGCGTTTGGGTACGCAGATCCTGACGAGGAACCAGAACCCGACTGGTGACATAGCCGTGATTAATCAGCTGATCTTGCAATTGGGTCATCAGCCGGTTAATGCCCTGAGCGCCGAGGCAATGGTTTTCGCCCTGTTGGGCGACCCGTCTGAACGGCAACCAGTGCGGGAAATTTTCAGTGCCGGCCAACACGACGCGGGTGATCGGAAAACACGGCGTTTCCAGCGGAAATGCAGATGACACCGCCTGTTCGGGTACCGACAGATGAACCTCCGCAGGGGGTGGAGCTAATTGCGCCTCCAGAGCTTGCTGGCGCGCCTGTTGATGAATGAGTTGTTGTGCTGAGAGGTCTGCGGCCTGACTGCCTGAAACCACGCTATAAAAAACCGCAAACACTAAGATACTGCTTTTCATTGACTTTCTATTCCACAATGATGAAGCGGTATTAACCATGAATTTAGCTTAGTGATCAACATTTAGGATTGATGATCGACTGGACATCTAAAATGAGGGGATTGGTTAAGATAGCAGCAAAAACAAGAGGTTATATTGCAAGGCAAAAAACAGGCAATGTGATTATTTTGTGACAATATTGTATAAAAAACAGATTAATATTAATCATTTAATAACCAATTCTAATAATTTCAAATTAATTTCATTTTTTGTGTCAATTATGTGATTTATATCACATTTATAATGTTTGGTTTCAGAATGAAATCACTGTCAAAGTGATGTTTGTCGTAAATTAGTGATGAAATGTCATCTTTTTTGATTAGGTTAGATGGTAACTTTTAGCTCAGTTGGCAGAAAAGTAAGACGCTGTATACCCTTATTGTTAAGCTCAATAGCAAACAGGCATCAGAAATCACGAAAACTGCCGTGAAAGTGTTATACGAGTTAAAACAAAAGGTTAATCACATTCGACAACGGTTTAGTGCTTGCAGAGCATGAACTCATCAGTGAAAAATTAGAGGCACAAATTTACTTTGATCACACCCCTACTCATCTCTGGAAAAGAGGGATCAATGGATTAATCAATCAATACTTTCAAAGGGAACCGATTTTAATGAAATCTCTGATCAGGAAATAAATTTCGTGGTAAACCGATTCAATAATCGCTCCCGAAAAACTCGGAGGGGTAACACCCAATGAATTATTTAAAGCAATACGGATATGTTTCACTTCCAGAGTAACGATATTGCACTTATTATGTAAATCTTTCCTACACTATTAATAGGGTCATTCAAAGTTATCCACCTTAATAAAAACCTACTTTTTATTTTGAGAAAAATAACTTCCTCACCAAAGCGATTATAAATTAATTTTAAAATAACATTTAGCAATAATCAGTATAGATATCCCAGTAACTCTCTAACAGAACAATGGACTAAGAAATAATAATAATATGAAATACCCGATTATAGTTATACTGATGAGGAAATTAACCAAAGAGGAGAATGATAATGTCTATATCCCTTGAGTACTTTCAATCTGCGAAATTTGACGGCAATTTATATCTCAAATGTCACGGTGAAATTAGTAACAATACACAAATAAAATACGCCGTAACCAATTTGAATACAAAAGAGATATATGAATGTTATAGTGAAGATAATCAACTCGCCTGCTTGACTTCACTAAAATCCGCAAATTATACAATAGAAACCACCCTTGTTCAGGATGGTAGAATAATTGCTACTCTTACACCAGAAAATATAGAAATAAAAGAATCAGATTTCTTGTTTGATATCAATAAGAAAATCGATGAGATAGATAAAAACAAAAGTGATAATATCGATATTAACCATATACCACCGAAAAAAACATTCCTAAAAGATAACACTATCTCTTTAAAAGGAAATAATGACATCCCAAATAAAGATTTAAAGTATAATCTTGAAATTATGTTTTCCCCTGATGGATTAAAAAAATTTGAAATAGAAAAAGATAATTTATTACCTATTTTTAATTCATATAAAAGCGTAATAGAGATAAAACCTGTTTTTAATCAAAAAGATTTAGATAAGAAAATCTGGAAAACACCCGAATTCAGTAAATTAACTCATCTTTACAAGATAGAGGCTGATATTAATCATGCTGATTTAGTCAAGTTAGCCAATGAACTAGAGAAACTGGATTATGTCGAATTTTGCTCCCTGACACCGATTTTGAAAGAGCTACCGCCACCACCTTTGCTTCTGTCCGAAGAAGAAACCACAATTCCTGAATTTGATACTACTCATATCGTTACACCTGATTTTTCACATCTACAGGGATACTTAGATGAACACAACGGTATGAATATTAGAAAAGCCTGGGATGAAGGTTATAAAGGCAAAGGCGTCACTGTACACCATCTTGATTTTGGCGTTTATAGAAACCATGAAGATTTAGTTGGTAATATTACGGTTATCAACAGCCGTCCAGAAACACAAGATTGTAATCACGGCACAGCAGCTACCGGCTGTATTTCTGCAAAAGATAATAAATTCGGTGTGACGGGTATTGCTCACGAATGTCAACTCCGTTTTTATGATGTCGATGATTTTGATAGAATAATATATAGCTTTTTGCCCGGAGATATTATTAGTTTAAATATTCAAACTGTAGCCAATAATAGATATTATCCTTTTACCTACCTCAAATCTAATTGGCAAAAAATAAAAAGTTGTGCTGATGCAGGGGCAATCATTATTTTCGCTTCTGGTAATAGTGGTATTAATTTAGCCTATGACTTCACTTTCCCTAATTATGGCGATCCTGGCGGTATTATGATCGGTGCCTGTACATCAATTAATGGACACCGATTAGGCTTTTCCAATCATAATCTTTACACCAGTTTAAATTCCTGGGGTGAGAATGTCACAACTACTGGGTATACAAACTTACAGTATCTACCAGGAAATAATAGAAATTATACTCGCAGTTATAATGGCACATCCAGTGCTACACCTTTAGTCGCAGGTGCATTAGCACTTATTCAGTCCTATGCTAAATCAAAATATCATAAATATCTTAATTGCACTCAAATAGCAACACTGGTTAGAAGTAGCGGTTCTACAATAGGAGAACTACAAGGAATCGGCACACGACCAAATGTCGCAAATGCTTTCAAATTAGTTGATCGTCTGTTTTCTTAATTCAGATAAATGATTTCAAATTAAAGTAGCGATATTTTATCAAGGCCACCCGTTATTCTACGGGGGCCTTATATTAATTAAATAATTAATGCAGTTTTAATCGTGGGCGAATTACACGGTTAATGCCGCCAACAAGCATCATCAAACCCGTTTTGATATATCCATGTAAGGCTACCTGATGCATACGATATAAAGAGATATAGACAGCCCGAGCTACACGCCCTTCTATCATCATTGACCCACGCATTAAATTACCCATCAAACTACCCACCGTACTGAATTTAGATAATGACACTAATGAGCCATGATCTTTATAGGTATATTCTTTTAACGACTTGTCATGCAACAAGGCAATAATATTACTATAACAGCGGCTGGCCATTTGATGAGCCGCTTGCGCCCTTGGTGGAACAAAGCCGCCTTCCTTCTTCGAGCATGATGCGCAATCACCAATGGCAAAAATATGCTCATCAAATGTCGTTTGCAGCGTTGGCTTCACCACTAACTGATTAATCCGGTTGGTTTCAAGTCCGGCAATATCTTTCATAAAATCAGGTGCTTTGATACCAGCAGCCCATACCATAAGATCAGCCTTAATCAGCTCACCCTCTTTAGTATTCAGCCCATGCTCATCAGCACTGGTCACCATAGTTTTAGTTAATACATGAACGCCAAGTTTGGTAAGTTCCTGATGTGCCGCAGCAGAAATACGTGCCGGCAATGCAGGCAAAATTCGCTCCCCTGCTTCAACTAACGTAACGTTCAATGCTTCTGAACTTAGCCCTTCAAAACCATAACTGTTAAGCTGTTTTACCGCATTGTGCAATTCCGCTGATAACTCAACCCCTGTCGCACCACCGCCAACGATAGCAATATTAACCTTATCTTGCTGACCGCAGTTTGCAGAATACTTAAGAAACAGATTCAACATTTCATTATGGAAACGATGAGCCTGTTGCGGGTTATCCAAGAAGATACAATGCTCTTTCACACCTTGTGTATTAAAATCATTAGATGTACTGCCGAGAGCCATAACCAGAATGTCATAGCTCAATTCACGTTCAGGCACCAGGACTTCGTTATATTCATCCCTGATTTCAGACAAAGTAACTTTTTTGCTATCACGGTGGATATCAGTCAACGTCCCTAATTGGAAACTGAAATAGTGGTTACGGGCATGAGCCAGATAACTCAACGCATCAACTCCATCGTCAAGGGAGCCGGTGGCTACTTCATGTAATAACGGCTTCCATAGGTGACTTTGGTTACGATCCACCAGCACAATTTCTGCTTTCTTCTTGCGACCTAACTTATGCCCCAGACTGGTTGCCAGTTCCAAACCACCAGCACCTCCACCAATGATAACAATTCTCTTCTTTGGTGTTGTCATGACTACTCCACTAAAATGTAAACCAAATGTTATTTAAGGGCAGTAAAATAATACCTTTAAATAACATTTAATCTTATATAAATAACTGATGTGATAATTACAGAATATCATGACTGGTTAGTGGCTCATACCAAAATTGAACAACATCAAATTCTTTTGAATAAATAAACATCAATCACAAAATTTGTCAATTTATTTTCAATCGGTTGGATTCAGCTCTTATTTCTTTCACTTCCCCATTTACACAGGAAATAAAATATGAGCTAAAAAAGCTCTTAAATCGGATATCAATGAAATTTTAGGAATACGACCATGCTGGACGCATAAAAAAGAAGGCGCTTTCCCGCATAAATAATCACCAATAAAGGTAATCTCTCTGGCAATAGAACAAACACTTGAAAATGGATAATACGAGTAAAAAGTACTTAAAAGTTATATACATTAAACAGTGCACATCAAGTTCAATCAACGAGAGTGCATATTTCCATCACACAGCATCCCTGCTCATTCATACTTCTTTCTATCCAGCAAGACAAAAAGTACGATGCCCAATAAATTCTCGGCTTGGTTTGGCAACAATCTCAATGTCATATCCAAGGCGGTTAAGACATTCCATTAACTTCTTCTCAGACAAGTTGAGAACACTTCCGTTATACAAAGCAGAAACTCGTGGTTGCGATAACCCAATGCGTTTTGCCGCTTCTGTTTGATTGAGCCCCAGTTTTTCAATTATGTTTATGATTTGGATAGCCAGATCAGCTTTGAGCTTCATATCTTCTGCACCAGGTAAATTTAGATCAGCAAAAATGTTACCTGAACCAATTTCAAAATCATTTTCATCATATCTTGCCATTTTTTATATCCTCATAAATCTGTTTAGCTTTATCAAGTCAAGATCTAATAAGATCGACATCAACTTTAGACGTAGAAATTCCTTTTTTTGATTTCTTCTGAAAACAATGTGGGACAAATACTATGTTTTCAAACTTTACAGTGTAAATTGCACGATAAGTATTCCCATCATAATTCTCCACAACCTCTAAAACCCCTGTACCATGAAAGCCTGAAAGGGGTTTTACATTGGGATGAGCCATACCCATTTGCGCAAAGTGCAAGGCATAACCAATCGTTTTAACAACTTCCTCCGGTTGAGCCAACAGATCTTTCTTACTACTGCCAACCCAAACTAATGATTCTACTTTCCCGCTATGCATTGCTCCAACCATCTCTAGATTCGATGCAGCAATTATTACAAAACTGGTATAAAAAACCATTAAAAAACTCTCATAAAATGAGGTTTATCGCCCTTTAATAAAAAACTGCTTTAATTTTCAAAAAGAACTACTGGTTAATACCAATGATCATAAGTTTTATGTTTTGTTTAAAAGAATTAATATGATCATCAACATAAATTCGAAGAAATCCGTTGTTTTTAACCAAAACTTATTACCTCACACAATCTTGCCATTGCTGATGCAAAGCCGTTAACGCTTTATTAGCCTGCTGCCAACGCTTTGAATTCTTCAATTCATTCAGGCTGTATTGACCACCTCGATGATACAATTCTGATAATTTCTCCACTTTGGTCAACGGCAGGTTATCAAGCACGCTAACCGCTCCATCACGGTTATTACAGATCAAAATCATGTCACAACCGGCATTCAGTGCTGTCTGTCCGCGTTCAACGTAACTTCCCATCATCGCTGCCCCTTCCATAGAGAGGTCATCGGAAAATATCACACCATTAAACCCTAATTGCTGACGCAGCACCGATTTTAACCAATATGAAGACCCGCTGGCGGGATGCTCATCTACCTGAGAATAGATCACATGAGCCGGCATAATCGCATCCAACAGATTACGCTGGATAAAATCACGGAAAATAGACATGTCATGACGACAAATCGCTTCCAGCGAGCGATCATCACAGGGAGTTTCTTTATGAGAATCAGCATTGACAGCACCATGCCCCGGAAAATGTTTACCCGTCGATTTCATACCAGCAGAATGCATGCCTTTAATAAAGCACTCCGCCATCATCTTGGCCTGTTCAAGATCTTCATGGAATGAACGTTCACCAATAGCCACACACTGGTGACCTAAATCCAAAACCGGCGCAAAACTGATATCAATATCCATAGCAATCATTTCAGACGCCATCAACCAACCCGCTTCTTCCGCCAATTGAGCGCCATTAAGATTATCTCCCAATCCAGCAAAAGATTGAGCCGCTGGTAAGCAAGTGAAACCTTCACGGAAACGCTGAACTCTGCCCCCTTCTTGATCAACAGCAATCACAAGACGATGACGGGAAGCCTTGCGAATCTGACGTACTAATTCTCGTAATTGCTCAACATCATAAAAATTACGGGTAAACAGAATTAATCCGCCCACTAATGGATGTTGCAAAATTTCCTTCTCTTCACTATCCAATTCATAACCAACAACATCTAACATGACCGGACCCATAACATTCCTCACTTGTATTCATATATTGCAATCAATGCAGTAGTGATAGATTTAAAACGTTAGACCAAAAGAGAGACGTAACGGCTGCGCTAATTCTAAAAATTGTGGATCGCCACTCTGTCTCCAACGCACTTCAAACCACATCAAAATCATGTAATCAACCCAAGGTTGCCAACGTTTAATCTGGCGCTCTAATCGGGTTCGATCTAAGTATCCTGATGGCTGACTACAGTAGTCGTTCAAAAAATCTTGCTGCTGCGGCTTATCCCAATGATTAGTGCGAAACAGTGCCGCTAGCTCAAACCCAATATCAGTATCAGTTGCATATTCCCAATCAATGAGTTTCAACCCCCGAGAAGTATTAAGCAAATTACCGTAATGCACATCCATATGAGCGGGTGATAATTTTAGTATTGAAGGCATTGGAGATGACATAAAACGTTTATGCAACCGCAACCAACGGGGAGTAAGACGCGTTTTATCAATTTGCAACCAGTGGCTTTCTAGCTGATGCCGTAGTTGAAGCCGGTAACCAAACAGAGGCTGGTGATGCAAAATAGCCAGTAATACCGCTAATTTCTGCAAAAAATCAGGCTGAGAAAACTCATTTTGCCCAATAATATGACCGGGCAACCACTCCAATAACAGCCAGTGAGGAACCATTGCTATGACTTTCGGAGCAATTTTTACCTGGCTGAGATGACGCAAAATGACGCTTTCACGCTGACGATTAACGCCAAGCTGTTTCCCCTGCTGCCGCTGCCTACGGCCGACAACATGATATTCACCGTTGGTGGCATAATAACTCTCATTTGTGAGCCCGCTTAACGGTCTTATTTTCCAATCGCTTACCTCGGTATGCGGCCATTGCTTGCACAATGCCCGCAACAAACAATTATGATTATTTAATGTCACCGTGCCCTGACCAGAGAATTTCGCCCGTCTGCACTAGCATCAGTTGCATGACGATATCACGCTTATCACTGTTGCCTGAAATTATGGAATAGAGAACATAATCCGCATTCAAATAACGTGCCAGGCCAATCGCTTTACTGCGCAATCCCAGACTATCTTCTTCAGATAAGCCTAGAGATTGACGGGCATTTTGCACCTGATTTTGCGGTACTAATTCAAAAACATGCTTGCTACTGATTGCCTGAGACAAAGCCTCCGTTGCTTGCATGATTTGTAATGCGCCATTGGTATTGTTTTTTACTGTATCAACTAATAGTAACTTCCCGTTTTCCAATCCATGAGCCTTAACGAGTTGCTCTATTAATGGTTGTATCGTACCTTCCCAATCAGTCGTGCGCATTTTAGGGGGCTCTGGCACCTTTTCAGTTGGCGGCGTCGGTTTTTCCGATGGAGTCACGGGTACAACTGGCGTCGGGGGTTCAGGCTGCTCCGGTGGCAAAGATGGACATCCAGCCAAAAACATAACCGATAGCGCTATAAAAAGAATTCTTCTCATTAACCTATTCCAATTACAGAGTTTTAAAAACAGATAAGTTTTCGCTGTGACAGCAGCAACATACTATCGGTTCAACTCCAATGATAAATTCTCAGCATTTATTAAAAAATCGAGTATTAAAAAATCGAGATATTCGAGGACATCTTGGAATAAACATCCCCGAATATCTGCCTACATACATGAATTTTGGTACTTCACATCATCTCGTCAGTAATGGCCCTAAATGGCGACCACCAATCAAATGCATATGAATATGATAAACTTCCTGTCCCGCATGGCGGTTACAGTTCATAATCAAACGATATCCATCTTCAGCAATGCCTTCTTGTTCAGCAATTTTTGCTGCAACCGTCATCATTCGTCCTAACGCTGCTTCATGCTCCGGTTTAACATCGTTCACTGTTGGGATCAGGACATTTGGAATAATCAGAATATGGGTCGGTGCCTGTGGAGAAATATCGCGGAATGCAGTGACCAGATCGTCCTGATAAACAATATCAGAAGGTATTTCACGGCGAATAATTTTACTGAAAATAGTTTCTTCTGCCATCACATTTTCCTTTTATTCAAAAAATAACAGATATATGAACGCCTACAAGCCAAAGATTCAAGTTGATAAATCAGATTTTGTCTACATCAACATGAAATAAATCGCAAAAATTCTGTGTGGTCACCTCTGCCAATGTTTCAACACTCACACCTTTGAGCACAGCCATATATTCCGCAACATCACGTACATATGCAGGTTGGTTCTCTTTGCCACGATGAGGTACGGGAGCAAGGTAAGGAGAATCGGTTTCAATCAGAATACGATCCAACGGTACATATCTCGCCGCTTCACGAATCTGCTCTGCATTACGGAAGGTGACAATACCAGAGAATGAAATATAGAAGCCCAAATCCAGCAATTCTCCCGCCGTATCTTTATCTTCCGTAAAACAGTGCAAAACACCACCACACTCTTGTGCCTGTTCTTCACGCAATACCTTTAAAGTATCTTCACGAGCACTACGGGTATGAACGATAACAGGCTTGTTAAATTTGCGTCCAATACGGATATGTTCACGAAATGAGGTTCGCTGTAATTCAGCATTATCCTGTTGATAATAGTAATCCAATCCAGTTTCACCTAGTGCGACAACTTCATTCCCGGCCGCTAAACGTGCCAACTCATCAAAGTCATAACCTTCATCCAGATTAAGTGGATGAATACCGCAGGAAAAGACGATATTTTCCCGTTTACCAATTAGAGTTTTCATTTGCTGGAAACCGGGTAGCGTCGTCGCTACTGCCAGCATAAATTTAACCTCCCGATCTGCCGCTTTTGCAACAACATCATCTACATTTTTATGTAGGTTTTCATAATCGAGACAATCGAGATGACAATGCGAATCAACTAACAACATATTTAAACTCGTATACAAAAAGATTTCAGGGTTATGAAATAAACTGTTTTTCCCAATTGAGCAACTGTTCTGCCAACAACAATTCCCAATTTACGCCCACCACTGAAAGCAACTGATGACGACAAGACATCCAATCATCAACGCTTTGCAGCAAAACAGCCATAGTATGCATGGAACTTAATTGATAAATCAGCGTTTGTTGATCCTGATTGATGCAATAACGCTGTACCTGCCGTTGCCACTTCACTGCATCAAGCAACAAACTGATAAGCCAATGAAGGCGTTGCGGCGCATTTTCATGATTCAGTTGGGGTAAAAGTGACAAAATATCACGTTTGTCCAAAGCCTGTTTGACAGCCTGGCAAAACAACTCCCGTATCTGCCATTGCTCCGGTTGCAATAATTGTTCTGCTGCTATTGGCGCCCCCTGAGACAATTTCAACGCTGTCATTGCATCGACCGAAGAAATTAAAGGCAACTGTTTTTGCAACCAATAAAGGCTACTTTCCGTTTCAGGTACCGGCAGAAAATAGTAAAAACAACGGCTACGTAAAGTTGCCAAAAGGCTGGCTGGTTGCCGGCATTCCAGAAGAAAATAGGTATGTTCCGGCGGCTCTTCCAACGTTTTCAATAATGCATTAGCCGCAGCATCTGTCAAACACTCAGTCAAAGGTAACCAGACAATTTTTACCCCGCCTTGCTGAGAACGACTATAGAGCTTTTCCGTAATCTGCCGTACCGCTTCCACACCAACGCTGGTTTTACCCTTCTCCGGAGACATAATGTGCCAATCAGGATGGGTCTCTGCCATCATCAAGTGACAACTATGACACTTCCCACAACTTTTCATCTCCTGCCTATTCTGACACATTAACCATCGGCTTAATCCATAGATCAATACATCGGCCCCAGTACCTGCATTAGCATGAACCAATAAAGCGTGATGGCCTCGTCCTTGCCGGTGAGATTCCACCAACTGACGATATGCCTGATTAAGCCACGGATACCAATTCATCAGCCATTTTCCTGCTGCTTTAGCCACTGCCCAAGCACCTGATAAATATCTGCTTGTACCTGCTCTATTGGTTGAGCCGCATCAACGGTCACAATACTCTTATCCTGTGCTGCAAACTCCAAGTAACGACTACGAGTACGATTAAAAAAATCCATCGACTCTTTTTCAATTCGGTCTAACTCTCCACGTTCGCGAGCGCGCAGTAAACCAATCTGAGGAGGAATATCAAGATAAATAGTCAGGTCAGGGTGAAAATCGCCAAGCACGGTATTACGTAGCGAAGTCATCAAGTTTTTATCAATACCACGCCCACCCCCTTGATATGCCTGGGAAGAGAGGTCATGACGATCACCCACAACCCATGTACCGCGAGCCAAAGCAGGTTTAATCACATTTTCGACTAATTGGACTCTGGCTGCATATAACATTAATACCTCTGCTTTATCTGTCAGAGATTCACCTTCAACGCCTTGCTTAATTAATCCACGTAATTTTTCTGCCAGTGGTGTTCCACCCGGCTCCCGGGTAAAAATTAAATTCTGAATACCGTGCTGCTGCAATATTTCAACGACTGTTTTCATCGCTGACGTTTTTCCTGCGCCTTCCAGCCCTTCAATAACAATAAATTTGCCGTTCATTTGTCCTGTTTTAACCTCTGACGGTAAATATTTACCGCCTTGTTATGCGCAGCCAGATTGGTCGTAAAAGTGTGACCACCTTTACCATTCGCCACAAAATAGAGAAATTCAGTTTTTGCCGGATGGGCAGCCGCTTTTATGGAAGCAAGGCCAGGCATCGCAATCGGTGTGGGTGGCAGGCCATTAATCATATAAGTATTGTAGGGCGTCAATGTCGTTAAATCTTTACGAAAAATAGTGCCTGTGTATTTTTCACCTAAACCATAAATCACGGTCGGATCAGTTTGAAGCCGCATGTTCAACCGTAAGCGATTAATAAATACAGAAGCCACTTTTGTCCGCTCAGCCTCAACACCCGTCTCTTTTTCAATAATCGACGCCATAATCAACATTTCATAAACATTCTTATAG
Source organism: Photorhabdus aballayi (assembly GCF_026153155.1). Classification (NCBI taxonomy): domain Bacteria; kingdom Pseudomonadati; phylum Pseudomonadota; class Gammaproteobacteria; order Enterobacterales; family Morganellaceae; genus Photorhabdus; species Photorhabdus aballayi. The sequence goes on from NZ_JAPFCD010000017.1 coordinate 13,857, forward strand.
GGCAGATTTTTGTCACGCCCTTCCCATTCCTCTTCAAGCGCCATTTTCATCTGTCGATACGCTCGTTTCAGCAATGCCACATCGCTTGTACCTGCCGTATAGTGATAAGTATCAGGATAAAGCCATCCTTCCAAAGTATCTGTATCTTTTATATCGAGTATCTCAGCCAACTCCTGAGCATTTTTATTATCCAGTTCATGCTTAAGATATTCAGATTGCTGTAATATTTTCCACCAATCAGATAAACGGCTACCCTCAACAAAACGGACCGTAAATTGCGCTTCTTTACCACTAGAGATTAATTGCAACATTTCCCGCAAAGTCATTTCGCGTGTCAATTGGTAAGTTCCCGCTTTAAATTTAGCAAGTGTTGGCTCCAGCCTTAATAACCAAGGGAAAATATGACTATCTTCAATCAAGTTATCCTGAACCAGTAACGCTTCCAAACCATGACGACCAATACCTGCGGGTAAGGTAAATATTCGATCCTGTTTAATTGTTAGTGTTTGATCCGCAAACTTTTCAACTTTTTTATAACCAGCATAGAGTAATATTGCTGCCGTAATGACCATCAAAACCAATAGAGCAAAAAGACGTTTTTTTCGTTTCATCAATTAATCTAATCACTTAAACAGATCGTGAATTACAACTTCAGGCATTCAGGAAGCAAATAATCATAAAGCTCCCTTGACTGATATTCCCATTTGGGCTGATTTTCATTAGCTTGAATTTCCCTAACAGGTATCACTGGCATTAAAGAATTACAGACTATCACCTCATCTGCATCAGCCAATGTTTCGGGATAACAGTTTACACAGGAAAAGTAATAATCGCTTTCCGATAATAACGCGATTATTCTTTCCCGCATCACACCTTCGACACCACAACTTCGTAAATCAGGAGTATACACACCTTTTCCTTTACGCCAGAAAATGTTTGCAGTACAGCATTCAATCAACAAACCATCCGTATTAAGTACCAGAGCTTCATCAGCATTCGATTTTTCGATAAATGTTTTAATCAATATCTGTTCTAATCGGTTAAGGTGTTTAATTCCAGCAAGATAGGGGTTTATTCCCATCGCTACCGGACTGAGCACCATAGATAAACCTTTCTGACGCTGTTTCAAATATTTGTCGGGATAAGGGCTCAGAGACAAGATCTGATTAGGTTGCGTAAACCCCTGAGCACTATAGCCACGTCCTCCGGTTCCACGGGAAATAATAACTTTAAGTACACCTTGTTCAGTCGTGGAAGCAATCTGTCTTATATGGCTTTCAAGCTGTTGCCAATCAGGTTGTGGAAGATATAACCTTTCAACACCCTTTTGTAATCTTTGGATATGCAATGGCAATAAAGCAGCCTGCCCCTGTTCTATTTTTGCTGTTGTGAAACAACCATCACCGAATTGAACTGAACGATCATCGGCAGGTAAATAGTCGCTCCGCTCCCCATTAATCCAATACATATAACTTTATTCTTAATTACTCAAAAAAGGCATTTCAATCAATTTATCAACAAGCGCTATCATAGTATATCGCTGACACGAGTGCAAAAATGCCCATAGTTCTTGCCACAAAAAAAGCTCCAATAATTATTAACTATTGGAGCTCTTTCATCTATCACCTCTCGACATTTACAAAACCATACCAAGAGGCTCTCAACATCAACAGCAACTTTCTGTAATATCAGGCTTTGTCTGTCAATTAGGTTTATATCTTACGAAAAATCAGTGAGCCGTTAGTACCACCGAAGCCGAAAGAGTTACACAATGCATATTCCATCCCCTCTACCTTACGGGACTCATTCGGCACGAAATCCAGACGGCAGTTCTCATCCTGATTTTCCAGGTTGATAGTTGGCGGAACAATCTGATCACGCAATGCCAGGATAGTAAAAATAGACTCAACCGCACCCGCAGCACCCAACAAATGACCCGTCATTGATTTGGTAGAGCTCACTAAAACATCAGTGCCTTCACCAAACACGGACTCAACTGCATGGGCTTCCGCTAAATCGCCAGCTGATGTTGAAGTACCGTGAGCATTAATATAGCCCACTTGCTTGGTAGTAATACCGGCATCTTTCAGCGCATTTTCCATCGCCAGAGCAGCACCTGCGCCATTTTCTGGTGGTGACGTCATATGATAAGCATCACTGCTCATGCCAAAGCCAACGATTTCTGCGTAAATTTTCGCACCACGTCTCTTCGCATGCTCATACTCTTCCAGTACCAAGATACCGGCACCATCCCCTAGTACAAAGCCATCGCGTTCTTTATCCCACGGACGACTTGCACCTTGTGGATTATCGTTACGAGTAGATAAAGCACGGGCAGCGCCAAAACCACCAACCCCCAGAGGAGTACTGGCTTTTTCCGCACCACCCGCCAGCATAATGTCAGCATCATTATAAGCAATAATACGGGCAGCATGACCAATATTATGTACACCTGATGTACATGCTGTGGCGATAGAAATACTTGGACCACGCAAGCCGTATATAATACTCAGATGACCTGCTACCATGTTTACGATCGTAGAAGGTACGAAGAATGGGCTGATCTTACGAGGACCATTCGCCACCAATGCCCCGTGATTTTCTTCAATCAGACCCAAACCACCAATACCAGAACCAATAGCAGCACCAAAACGACTAGCATTGGCTTCTGTTACTTCAATTCCGGAATCTTCAATGGCTTGCACACCCGCTGCAATACCATATTGAATGAAGTCATCCATTTTTCGTGCATCCTTGCGCGAAATATTGAAATCTTCATGATTAAAATCTTTAACCAGGCCAGCAAACTTAGTTGCATGGTGACTGGTGTCAAAATGGTCAATAAGGCTGATACCACTCTGTCCGGCACAAACAGCTTTCCAAGAAGATTCTGCTGTATTACCGACAGGAGATAACATGCCTAGTCCGGTCACAACTACTCGACGCTTAGACACGCTTATCCTCCAGGGAGGGAAATTATTTAGGGCAGAAACATAGGCGGTCGAATGACCGCCTAGGTGTGTTCACTTATTCGCTTTGGTTCTGGACGTAGTCAATAGCTGCCTGAACTGTAGTGATCTTTTCTGCTTCTTCATCTGGAATTTCGATATCGAACTCTTCTTCCAGAGCCATTACCAGTTCAACTGTGTCAAGAGAATCAGCGCCCAAGTCATCTACAAAAGAAGCTGAATTAACAACTTCTTCCTCTTTAACACCAAGTTGTTCAACGATGATTTTTTTAACGCGTTCTTCAATAGTGCTCATGCTATTAAATTTCCTATCAAAATTCGCTTTCGCGATGGTTTTCGTAGTTTATAAAATACAGGAAAAGATGCAACCCAATCCCGGCTGGTCGAACCACAAACTTGCACTATTTTGCGTTATTTGACACAAAAAATGCAACTGGTTCGCTCATTTTTTAGTTCATGTACATGCCGCCATTGACATGTAATGTTTCGCCTGTGATGTAAGCCGCTTCATCAGAAGCAAAGAAAGCTACAGCACTAGCAATTTCTTTTACATCCCCAAGCCGCTTAGCGGGGATATCATTCGAAAAGTTCGCCAACTGTTCCTCTGGCAATGCTTTTAGCATATCAGTTTCGATAAGCCCTGGCGCAACAACGTTAACAGTAATACCGCGGGAAATCACTTCGCGAGCCAATGTCTTACTGAAACCAACAAGACCTGCTTTCGCTGCTGCATAGCTTGCTTGCCCAACGTTCCCCATCGATCCAACAACAGAGCCAATAGAGATAATACGGCCATAACGTTTTTTTATCATGAAGCGCATTGCCGCTTTTGTCATACGGAAAACGGATGAAAGATTAGTGTCAATAACATGCTGCCACTCATCATCCTTTATGCGCATCACCAAGTTATCACCCGTGATGCCCGCATTATTCACTAAAATGTCAATCCCACCCCACTCTGCTCGGATAGTAGACATAAGCTGTTCAATCGATTCCGGATTAGTGACATCCAGTACAAAACCTTTACCTTTTTCACCAAGATAAGCACTGATGACTTCAGCGCCTTTTTCACTTGTTGCTGTACCAATGACATAGGCTCCACGCTCTGCTAATAGCTCAGCAGTTGCACGGCCAATCCCACGGCTAGCACCTGTTACTAATGCAATCTTTCCGTCTAATCTCATATTGCCCTCAGTTATTTTCCAATGCGGTTATTAGTGAAGTTGTGTCATTAACTGCTGCTGCGCTTAAGGTATTGACAATTCGTTTATTTAAACCTGTCAAAACTTTACCTGGCCCTATTTCTAATAGCTGTCCAATACCCTGTCCAGCAATAAATTCAACTGTGTCTGTCCAACGAACAGGATTATAGAGTTGTCGTACCAGTGCATCACGAATAGCTTCAGCAGATTGTTCTATTTTCACATCAACATTATTTATCACTGGGAACTGAGGATAGCTGAATTCAATTCCTTCCAAAACAACTGCCAGCTTGTCTGCGGCGGGTTTCATTAGCGCACAATGCGACGGTACACTGACTGCCAAAGGCAAAGCCCGTTTCGCGCCTGCGGCTTTACATGCACCACCAGCACGCTCTACCGCCTCTTTCTCACCTGCAATAACAACCTGACCAGGTGAGTTGAAGTTAACAGGAGAAACAATTTGCCCCTGAGCAGCTTCTTTACAAGCACGGTCAATGGATTCATTATCTAAACCAATAATAACATACATTGCACCAACGCCTTCAGGTACAGCTTCTTGCATCAATTTGCCGCGTAGTTCAACAAGTCTGATTGCTTGTTTGAAATCGATGACGCCTGCACAAACCAATGCAGAATATTCTCCAAGGCTATGCCCGGCCATCAGTGATGGCGCTTTTCCGCCTTTTTCCTGCCAGACCCGCCAAATAGCAACCGATGCTGCCAACAACGCGGGCTGAGTTTGCCATGTTTTGTTTAGTTCTTCTTCTGGCCCTTGTTGAACCAATGCCCAGAGATCATATCCCAGCACATCAGACGCTTCAGCGAAAGTTTGCTCGACAACCGGGAACGCTGTGGCCAAATCAGCCAACATACCAAGGTCTTGAGAACCCTGACCAGGAAATACCATTGCAAATTCAGACATAGACATGTTCATCTTCCTGTCAAATTAAAAACGTATCAGTGCTGAACCCCAAGTAAGGCCACCACCAAAAGCCTCAATTAAGATTAACTGACCACGCTTAATCCGGCCATCACGCACTGCTTCATCAAATGCTGTGGGGACCGATGCCGCAGAAGTATTACCGTAACGATCCAGCGTTACTACTACTTTATCCATTGTCATATTTAATTTTTTAGCTGTCGCTGCGATAATACGCAAATTAGCCTGATGAGGCACTAACCAGTCCAACTCGCTATACGACAAGTTATTCGCATCTAAAGTTTCATCAACTATGTTAGCCAATTCACGAACTGCAATCTTAAATACTTCATTACCGATCATACTGGCATACGCTGGTTCTTTTAGATTCTGACGCTCCTGATAAGGCAATACCAGCAATTCACCATAGCTACCATTTGCATGAAGGTGAGTTGAAAGAATTCCTGGCTCATTAGAAGCCCCTACCACCATAGCGCCTGCACCATCGCCAAACAGGACAAGTGTTCCGCGATCTTCTGGATCAAGCGTTCTGGTAATAGAATCAGAACCAATAACCAATGCATGTTTTACCACACCGGTTTTAATAAACTTATCAGCAATACTCAGTGCATAAACAAAACCAGAACAAGCAGCTGAAATATCAAAAGCCGCTGAATTTTGGGTACCCAACATGTGCTGAATTTGGCACGCAGAACTAGGGAAAGCATGAGTGGATGAAGCTGTTGCAACAATGATTAAATCAATCTGATCTTTATCAATGCCCGACATTTCAATTGCTTTCTTTGCGGCCCGAAACCCCATAACCGCAACGGTTTCATCATCAGTAGCAATACGACGTTCGCGGACACCTGTACGGGTAACAATCCACTCATCAGAAGTATCTACCATTTTTTCTAAATCAGCATTAGTACGCACTTGCGCAGGCAGATAACTACCTGTACCTAAAATTTTTGTATACATGTATGTTCAGTCACTCTTGGGTAATGCTGTTTCCAGGCGTGCAGCAATTCTATCAGGAACCTGCCTTTCAACGGCCTGAACAGCCTGTTCGATTGCGGCTTTAAACGCATGCTCATTAGCCGCCCCATGGCTTTTGATTACAATTCCATATAATCCTAACAGACATGCGCCATTATACTGGTCAGGGTTCAGGTGACCGAAGCGTTTTGTCATCCGTTTTTGCAACCACTTCTTGACGATTTTCAACAACCAGGAAAACTTTTTCTTTTGTCCATCCGATGATTTAAGCAGGGATAAGATAATTCTGATCGCCCCTTCCATCGTTTTTAACGTTACGTTACCTGCGAAGCCGTCACATACCAATACATCACTCTTACCTGTCAGCAATTCATCACCTTCCAGATAACCAATGTAATTTATTGTCGGAATGCGCTTTAAAATAGTGGCGGCTTCGCGGATATTATCCAGCCCTTTACTCTCTTCCGTACCAATGTTAAGCAATGCTACCGCGGGATTAACCACCCCCACGACTTCCTCGGCCATTACTGAACCCATAATGGCGAATTGTACCAACATGCGGCTATCGCAATTAACATTGGCACCTAAATCCAATACAACCGTTTCCCGCTGTTTCAAGTTTGGCAACACGGTCATCAAAGCAGGTCTTTCAATGCCTTCTATAGATTTTAGCATTAATTTAGATAACCCCATCAATACTCCGGTATTTCCTGCACTGACACACGCCTGCGCTTCACCTGATTTCACTAAATCCAGAGCGATACGCATTGACGTTCCTCGGCTGTTACGAATCGCTTGCGATGGTTTCGCATCATTAGCCACAACCCGTTCAGCAGGAACCACTTGTAAACGACTGAGCAACTTAGCATCGCTATTTACAAGCATCGGAGAAATGATATCGGGGATCCCAACCAGCAATAATTTAAGTCTAGGGTTAGACGCCAGTGCCTGCAATGCAGCAGGCACCGTAACGCGAGGACCAAAGTCCCCGCTCATGGCATCTAACGCTAAAGTCAGATTAGTCAAGGTATCAACTTGCTAATGACTGGCGGAGATTATTTGTTGATGACTTTGCGGCCACGGTAGTAGCCATCAGCAGTCACATGGTGACGCAGGTGAGTTTCACCAGAAGTTTTATCTACAGACAGTAATGGTGCAGTCAGTGCATCGTGTGAACGACGCATACCACGTTTAGAACGAGTTGGTTTATTCTGTTGTACGGCCATTGACCTTACTCCTTAAGTACTTTTCTTTAAGCTGGCTAATACGGCAAATGGGTTTGGTTTTTCAGCCTCTAGAGGTAATTCGCCAAACACCATGTCCGCCTCGGACACTTCACAGTGTTCAGAATCATGTACCGGAACCACCGGCAGAGAAAGAATTATTTCATCTTCAATCGTTGCCAGCAAATCTATTTCACCAAATTCGTTAACGTCGATTGGCTCATATTCTTCCGGTAATGCTTCAGCCTGTTCATCATTGACGACCGGGCTAAAACAATATGTTATGTGAACGTGATGGCTGAAATTACCGCCACAACGCTGACATTCAAGCGTAACATCCACATCGGAATGCCCACGCACAACTGCCAGACGTTGGTTATCTATCTGAAACGATAAAACGCTGTCTACATCATTGTCCACGCTAACCACAGATTCCGCGATACGCAAAACTTGCTCAGGTGAATAACTACCTGCGTAGTCTAATCGTTTCTGAGCTGCGCGAAGCGCATCAATGGTCAGGGGTAATTTTACCTTTTGCATAAGGCGCGCATATTATCTTTGTAATGAGATATAGTCAAAGAAAAAGGCCACACATCTGTACCTTTCCGCCAAATATTCGCTTATTAAGCTGCGCCTAGTTTAAAATGCCTGCAATTATTTCGCCATGTCTTTTGGAAAAATTATGACACAAATCATTTTAGCTTCCACCTCAGCTTATCGCCGCATGTTACTGGAAAAACTTCGTTTACCCTTTATATGTGCAGCTCCTGATACTGATGAAGCACCTCGAATGAATGAAAATGCAGAACAGCTCGTTATGCGTTTGGCACAAGCTAAGGCACAGGCATTACAAGCAAAATATTCTCAGCATTTGATTATTGGTTCTGATCAGGTCTGTGTTATTAATGGCGAAATTACCGGCAAGCCTCACAGCTTTGAAAATGCATTTAAACAATTACGGCAAGCCAGTGGTCATTGCGTCACCTTTTATACCGGCATTTCTCTCTTTAACAGCAAAACAGGAATAGCTGATACCCGTTGTGAATTATTCAATGTCTATTTTAGAGAGCTGACTGATGATGAAATTTGGGCTTATTTAACTGCGGAAAACCCCCTTAATTGTGCCGGAAGCTTTAAAAGCGAAGGGTTAGGAATTACTTTATTTGAACGACTGGAAGGGAAAGATCCGAATACGCTAATCGGTTTACCATTAATTACATTGACTGAATTATTAATCCGCCAGGGGGTAAACCCACTGACGGCGATAGGTTAATTACTGTGATTTTGACGTAGCGTTTTTATACAATAGCGCAATTGCTCATCCATCGGCGCTTCAAGACGTAATATCTCCCCCGTCGAAGGATGAGTAAATTTTAGCGCGCTGGCATGCAAAAATAGGCGGTTAAGACCCGTATCTGACAATTGTGAATCAAAAACTTTATCGCCATAACGATCATCAAAAGCGATAGGATGCCCAGCATATTGAGCATGAACACGGATTTGATGAGTCCGACCTGTTACTGGGCTAGCTTTCACTAACGTTGCATTAGTAAAACGCTCTTCTACTTTAAAACGTGTTTCCGAAGGCTTACCTTCACTGCTTACTTTAACAATCCGCTCACCACTTTGTAGGATATTTTTCAGCAATGGCGCCTGAACAACTTTACAATTTGATTGCCATTGTCCTCGTACTAAAGCCAAATAATCTTTCTGCATCTGTTTAAGTCGTAATTGCTCGTGCAAAGCTCGCAAAGTTGAGCGCTTTTTAGCAATTAACAGAATTCCAGAGGTATCACGATCCAAACGATGCGCCAACTCGAGGAATTTTGCTTCCGGACGCAAAACCCGTAACCCTTCAATAACACCAAAACTTAAGCCACTACCGCCATGAACGGCCGTACCAGAAGGTTTATTGAGCACCAAAATATGGTCATCTTCGTATAAGATACAGTCACCTAATGCAACGACTTTATCCAGTTTAGCTGAAACTGGCGCCTCTTGCCGTTCTGCAACCCGAACCGGCGGAATTCTGACGACATCTCCCGCAGACAACTTATACTCAGGCTTTATCCTACCTTTGTTTACCCGAACTTCACCTTTACGCACAATCCGGTAAATCATGCTTTTAGGAACCCCTTTCAAACGCGCTAATAAAAAATTATCAACACGCTGTCCGGCCTCATCGTCATCAATAGTGACAAATTGTACAATTTGATTATTCGTTTTCATGATAGCAATTTTAATTATCACTCAAGCAGAGTGCTACTCATTTTTAAATATGTGTAAAAATTACGCATACTTTCTGGCTGTTACCTTTCCTACTTTAAGATAAAGATTAAATATTAACTATTTCTTCCTATTTCATCAGAAAAACCGCTTAAAGACATAAAGTCACCTTGCTATCACCCCAACAGCAATGGAATAATACGTAGCCACCATCAGTTTTTTAATCCTGAATGGCGAAGTTAAACGTTTGTTCTTTATTTGATTGCACAAAAACGCAGCAATGGCGTAAGACGTACTGGGAAATCAAATAATTAGCGGGCTACGGGTAGCAGATTACTGGAATTGGGTTCAATCCGCTTCATTTATATTTGCAGATTATTCCTAGAAAAGGGTACTGTTTTCTAAGTGAAAATTCAGACCTGCCGAAAATATGCGTCTCTATACAAACGACAACCGGGAGGTTGGCGGATTTGTAAAAGACACGAGACCATCGGTTACCAGTCGCTCATCTATATTTGCCCGTAGCTCTATAACTAATGTAAAAAATAATGAGTAAGTTACAATGAAAAGAATGCTAATCAACGCAACTCAGCAAGAAGAGTTGCGTGTTGCTCTGGTTGACGGGCAACGTCTTTATGATTTGGATATCGAAAGCCCAGGACACGAGCAAAAAAAAGCAAATATCTACAAAGGTAAAATCACCCGAATTGAACCTAGTTTGGAAGCCGCTTTTGTTGACTATGGCGCTGAGCGGCATGGTTTCCTTCCTATTAAAGAAATAGCTCGCGAATACTTCCCCAATAACTACCACCCTCATGGTCGCCCTAATATCAAAGATGTTCTCAGGGAAGGTCAGGAAGTTATCGTTCAAGTCGATAAAGAAGAACGTGGTAATAAAGGAGCTGCCTTGACCACCTTTATCAGTCTGGCGGGCAGTTATCTGGTATTAATGCCGAATAACCCTCGAGCTGGCGGTATTTCCCGCCGCATCGAAGGAGATGACCGCACAGAACTGAAAGAAGCGTTGGCATCGCTAGAAGTGCCGGAAGGAATGGGATTGATCGTCCGCACTGCGGGCGTCGGTAAATCCGCAGAAGCACTACAATGGGATTTATCATTCCGCCTTAAACACTGGGAGGCGATCAAAAAAGCCGCCGAAAACCGCTCTGCGCCATTCTTAATCCATCAAGAAAGTAATGTTATCGTCCGTGCTTTCCGCGACTATTTGCGCCCAGATATCGGTGAAATTTTAATCGACAATCCCAAAGTTCTCGATCTAGCTCGGCAGCATATCACCGCGCTTGGCCGCCCGGATTTCACCAGTAAAATTAAACTGTATAGTGGTGAAGTTCCCCTGTTCAGCCATTATCAGATTGAATCACAGATTGAATCTGCATTTCAGCGTGAAGTTCGCCTGCCATCAGGCGGTGCTGTAGTTATTGATACCACAGAAGCATTAACTGCGATCGATATTAACTCTTCCCGTGCAACACGCGGAGGGGATATCGAAGAAACGGCTTTTAATACCAATCTTGAAGCAGCGGATGAAATTGCCCGTCAGTTACGCCTGCGAGACCTCGGTGGTTTGATTGTCATTGATTTTATTGATATGACGCCAGTACGCCATCAACGTGAAGTGGAAAACCGCCTACGTGATGCAGTTCGTCAGGATCGTGCTCGTATTCAAATTGGCCGTATTTCCCGCTTTGGCCTACTGGAAATGTCCCGTCAGCGCCTGAGTCCATCGCTAGGTGAATCTAGCCACCATGTTTGTCCGCGTTGTAGCGGTACTGGGACTATTCGTGATAACGAATCCCTGTCGCTATCCATTTTACGTCTGATTGAAGAAGAGGCACTGAAAGAGAACACGCATCAAGTACATGCTATTGTTCCAGTACAAATCGCTTCATATTTACTCAACGAAAAACGCCAGGCAGTCAGTGCAATTGAGCGCCGTCAAGGAGATGTCGGCGTGGTGATCGTGCCTAACGATCAAATGCAGACGCCTCACTTCTCTGTTCTACGTGTGCGTAAGGGTGAGGAAATTTCTACGCTGAGTTACCTGCTTCCTCAATTTCATGAAACTGGAGCGACAAATCCTCAAGAAGATGTCCAACCTGAACGTAAGCGTCCTGAGCAGCCCGCTATTTCTGCCTTTGCTTTGCCAACCGATACGCCAGCACAGCAACCATCACATAAAGCAAAAGAGAAAAAGCCTAACCGCCCTGCTCAGACTATAACGGAACAACCTAGTCTCTTACGCCGCTTCTTGACTGCTTTGAAAAAAATGTTCAGCGCAGAAGAAGAAAAACCAGCACAGAAAAAAGAGAACAAATTATCCAGTCATGATAACCGTCGCTCTTCTGAACGACGCAACCAACGTCGCCAAAATTCACGTAAAGATCGTGATGATAATAATCTGCGTGATGAGCAACGTAATAACCGTGATCGTGACGAACAACGGAAAAATCGTAATACTCAACAGAAAAATAGCTTTCAAGATAACAACGTGACGATAGATCCTGCTGCTCGTGAAGCCCAACAGCAGCAACGTCGCGAGCAACGTGCAGAACGTCAACGCCGTCGTCAGGAAGAAAAGCGTCAACAGCAACTTGAAACCCAGAAGCCAGAAATCATTGAAAATGAGGTTGAAGAGCGTCTGCCAGTTGTACCACGTCGTCAACGCCGTCAGCTTGAACAAAAAATTCGCATCATAGATGAAGTGAAAGAAGTGACAACGGTCGCTTCACTGCCGGTCCCTGTTGTTACAGAAGAGCAATTACCAACGCCTGTTGAAATACCTGTAGAAACAGTTCAACCACAACAACTGGCTGAAAATAAAGAGCAACAAGATAATGTTATGCCACGCCGCTCTCGTCGTTCACCTCGTCATTTGCGCGTTAGCGGTCAGCGCCGCCGTCGTTACCGCGATGAAAGAAATCTACTTCAATCACCGATGCCATTATCTATGGCGGTCGCATCACCCGAAATGGCTTCCGGTAAAGTTTGGGTTCGCTATCCCGTGGTTCCGATTTCCATAGAAATTCCTGAGGAAATTTCCATGATCGAACAACAAGAACAGCAATATGAGGTATTGCCAGCAATAGCAGCAGAAACAGTACCTGCAATCACCGTTGTTGCAGAATCTGAACAGACCATCACTGAATCGCCTAAGGTAGCGGAAACGCTGGAAATTCACCAAGACGGCATCAAACCTGAAACAGGCATTACAGAACGAAATGACATTGTTCTACAGCAAACTGAATCAGAGCAGGAAGAGCCGTCAGTTATTGAACTTGTTGCAATAACGCCAATTGCCCCTGAACTTGAACAGCAACCTGAAGCAAACATTGTTGTTCCTGAAGAAATTGCAACAGTGATGATTGTTGAAGAGAGTAAAGATGAAATGGTTAAACAGCCTGTCGCTATTATAATCAAAGTTCATCATGCTTATGCGCCGATGACAAAAGCGCCAGCCCCTGAGATGATTGAAAAACCGATTACTATCAACGAATGGCAACGGCCTTTTTCCCATTTTGAAGGGAAAGGAGGAGCTGGGGGCCATTCAGCGACTAATGCGGCTACTTCACCAATGGCTAAACCGCAATCCTTCAAATAAATAACATTGTTTAATATTAGCAGAATGGCTCTTTTTGGGGAGCCATTTTTTTTGCTACTAACCCCACAAAAATACTTATCGTTAATTTTATTCTACCTACATAAGGGGTAGTTTAAACGGCTATCCCTGTTACTCTGTTCAATTAATTATCATTCGATCTATACCCTATGGATTTCAAGATGCATTGTGACGGCAAAGGAGCGAATCCCCGGTCACATAGCTAACTATGTGACCGGGGTGAGTGAGTGCAGCCAACAAAGAGGCAACTTGAAAGATAACGGGTATATTATTTAACCAGGAGAATAACCTATGAAACCGTGGCTTATTTTTGGTGCAGGTAGTGGCGTTGGACGTCATCTCGCGACTGTCGCACTGCAACAAAAACGTCCCGTAATTGCGCTTATCCGTAATTCTGAGCAGGCTACTGAGCTGAGTGCTTTAGGTGTCAAAGTGATACAAGGTGATGCCTGTAATGCTGAAGATGTTGAAAAAGCGGTACAACATGTGAGCTCAGAAGCAATCGTCTTTTCTACTATTGGTGGAATTGATTCAGATCTCCCTGGCAATATGACTATAATTGATACTATTGAGAGAGCGGGAATAACACGTATGTTATTTGTCACATCAATAGGTTGCGGCGAAGGCTGGAAAACCTTATCCCCCAGAGCTAAATCACTGTTTGGTCAATCTGTCAGGCATAAATCAATGGCAGAAAGCTACCTTCAGACAAGTTCTTTGAATTATACGATTATTCGCCCAGGTGGATTAACAGATAAACCGGGAACAGGCCATTGCCAAAGGTATCAGCATGAAATTCATGGTGCAGTTAGTCGTCAAGATGTTGCACATCAACTGGCAACTATGGCAGAAGAAGAATCTTCATATCAGCAGATTTATACCTTAGTTGATCCAGAACTTAAACCTGATTGGGTTACTGCATAGTCGGTAAAAATAACCACGCATAAATGCGTGGTTATCTAATGATGCTATTTGAGTTCACCCATTGCTTTAAGCTTTTTAGACAATTCACGACGCTCTTTAGAAAGATCCGCATTTTTAATTATGTGATCATCTATACGGTCTTCATAATCACTTCTCATATTCATAATGATGCTCTGAATATCCTCAATTGACATACCGGGCTTGATGTATTCGCTCAAGTTATCAAGTAATAAAACACGTTTCTGGTTATCACGTATTTTCTTTTCATTGTCTGCGATTTCGCGCTGTAACTTATTCTTACGACGAAACATACGTACAAACTCCAGCACATTGTGGAATGACGGCTTATTTACGTTGTCCATTTTCATACCTTTCTTAACTCAAACGTACAGATTATCCAATTGGATTACACAATACAGCCTAAAGCCATTAATAGACAAGTCAGTTTCCATTCTTTATTGATTTTAATTGATTACGTAAACCTGTTAGCTTACTGATGAAGAGTTCAGCATATTGCTTTAATCGAAAACAACTGGCTAACATCTGGTTAATATAGGTGAATAATGCAGCGCCAACCTTTCACTGATATACCCTTCATCTTTCAAGCTGCTGCTTCGTTGGCTGCACTCGCTCACCCCGGTCACATAGTTATCTATGCTACTGGGGATTCGTTCACTTGCCGCCGCGCTGCGGCTCTAAATCTATTAGGTATAATAAATTTTTCGAAACATAATCTTATATATTTTTATGTAATAATTATTCCGTTGCTATCTCATAGAAATGAAAAAATCATAAAACCATTTCAGATTATTTAGGAATAAAATTATTAATCCAGCCGTTAAAAAAACAAGTTAAATAAAGGCAGTTGATTGTATGGAATATTATTAAAATTTCAAATAATAAGCATCCTCCATAGGATTCTATACTCTTTGAATTTTCGCAAATAATTTTATCTTACAATTTCTCACAAAATGGTATTTTTATGAAATCATTTCGAATGGAAATTTATATAAAATCAAAATAGTTCATTAGTTTATTATTTAAATACCTTACAAAAACCACTATATTTGTGATATTCGTCTTAATAATAAAATAAAAAATTCCTTATTGCCTAAACATAATTAAAATTGACGAAAAACATAATGATGACTAGGTTGGGTGATGAAAAAAATTCCTTTTGATTTGGATGGTTACGAAATCTCTTTTGGCCATGCACGTAGAACAAGAATTCCCATTATCAGAATAACCCACCCCAAAAATGGGATTTCTATTAAGCCATTTTATAGTGTCAATAGAACAAATTTACTTGAAAGAATCCAATATGAAACTGGTTTAAGTGATCAATATATTGAATCTATTAATGAGCATTTTCAAGAGATTAATTATCCATAATAAAACTAAACATATTTAGGAAACTATATTCTAATTATATGCTTTGCTTTCATATAAAACTTATTAAATAATTCATCGGATAACTAGTAAAAGGAGTTGATGAATTTCCTATAATAATACTATTGATAATAGGAAATCTCTCCCTGAAAAATATAATTATCAGTCGACTTCCCCCAGAAAAAGAATAACTCCTACGTTTACTAATTATAATCTATTTGAATTATGTGCATCATGATTTTCATCGTTATTTATCTAATCCTTTAGTGAACTTATCAAATATCTCATTAAATAAACCTCAATGTTGCATATTTTTACCGTCAATATTTAAATAAATTAAATTTTACATATTCACACTATTAATATTTTAGAAATTTCACCTACATTATTGAAGTAAATACATCAACGTAATCAAGGATAAGTGACCTTAAAACGTACAATTTTCTATTCCCATCCCAAAATGTTAATAATTGGTTTCCAATCGCAGAACAGAAAGTAGGAAAACATGTATACAATATTGATTGCAATTACCTAGATTCTCTAAGATAGTAAGCAACAATTGTCTGTATTTTATGGCAAAAATGTCATCCATTCTTTGAAAAAACAGAAGAAACAAACAATTAACATATCATTGGACATTGAACAACAGTGAAAAATAGCAGCGAACAACCCACTTTCTACATCCACGACTACGAAACTTTTGGTCAACATCCGGCCTTAGACAGACCAGCTCAGTTTGCTGGTGTTCGTACTGATATGGATTTCAATATTATTGAAGAGCCATTAGTTATTTACTGTTCACCTGCTGATGATTATCTCCCACAACCAGAAGCTGTCATGATTACAGGCATTACGCCTCAAATTGCATTAGAAAAAGGGGTTAATGAAGCGGAATTTACCCGCCAGATTCACAATGTATTCAGCATACCGAACAGTTGTATCCTCGGTTATAACAATATCCGATTTGATGATGAAGTCAGTCGGAATATCTTTTACCGCAATTTTTATGATCCATACGCTTATAGTTGGCAAAAAGGTAATTCCCGTTGGGATATGCTTGATGTATTACGTGCCTGTTATGCCTTACGCCCCGAAGGTATTGTCTGGCCAGAGAATGAAGATGGCCTACCTAGCTTTAAACTAGAACATCTGACCAAGGCAAATGGCGTTGAACATTCACATGCTCACGATGCGATGTCTGATGTCTACGCCACAATCGCAATGGCAAAATTACTTAAAGAAGTACAGCCAAAGATGTTCAATTATTTCTTCCAGTTAAGAAATAAGCGGAAAATTAGCGCCCTCATTGATATCCCTCAAATGAAACCTCTGGTTCATGTTTCCGGGATGTTTGGCGCTGCTCGTAGCAACCTCAGTTTGGTTGCACCTCTTGCCTGGCATCCAGTAAACCAGAATGCTGTTATTATGTGCGATTTAGCGGGAGATATTTCACCATTACTGGAATTGGATGCAGATACGTTGCGTGAACGTCTATATACCCGCCATGATGAATTGCAGCCGGATCAACCACCAGTCCCGATAAAACTGGTTCATATTAATAAGTGCCCGATAATCGCTCCCGATAACACTTTGCGAGCAGAAGACGCTGAACGTATTGGATTGGATCGTGATCATTGCGAAAGAAATCTAGCTATTCTACGGAATAATCCTCAAATAAGAGAAAAAGTTGTAGAATTGTTTGCAGAGGCCGAACCTTTCCCTGAATTCGATAATGTTGACGCTAAGCTGTATGATGGCTTTTTTAGTGATGCCGATAAAGCAGCAATGAATATTATCCGTGAGACACTGCCTCAAAATTTACCTGCTCTCGATCTGACTTTTCAGGACCCACGGATTAAAACGCTGTTATTCCGCTACCGTGCCAGAAACTACCCTGCTACTCTAACTTACGATGAACAACAACACTGGTTACGTCATCGTCAAGATGTATTAACTCAGGATAAACTCAGTGAATATTTCTTTATAATTGAACAACTCTTTACTGAATATCAAGGCAACGAAGAAAAATGTCGTCAGCTTAAAGCACTCATGGAGTATGCCGTGCAACTGGCTGGATAATTAAACGGGTGGTGAATAAATATAAAACGGCGAGTCATATATACTCGCCTTTCTTTCTGACACGATAACTCTCTCATCAATCTTTACAGATTTAAACTTTCTTAGTACCAGCATGGCGTTGTAACTACTGAGAATATTGACATTAAGATCCCTTGCCCCAATTTTTCAACTTGGATGTTTTCCCAATTCCTGGATTGAGAGTGTTAGTGGGATCAGTCATCCGATAAAAAGCCTTAAGTTGAGGCTTAGCCTGATATAGATGACCTACATTATGCTCTGCGGGATATTCCGCTCCTCTCTTATCAAGCAGTTCTATCATCTTTTCTTTCAATGCATGTACATCCACCCCTTTTTTAACAATGTAATCCTGATGGAACACGTAGCACATAAAGTGCCCACAATAAAGTTTATGTACCAGTACATCATCAAACTCTGGAGGTAATTGTTCAAACCATTCACGATCATTACGGCGCAAAGCGATATCAAGTGAAAGGATATTCTCTACTTCGTTACTATGCACCGCTTGATAACGGATCGCTGATCCACCAGCGGAAAAACGATGCAAGAACGCTTTAGCACCCTCCTCCGGTGTGCAAGCAAAAAAATCCCCTTCCACCCGGCTAAAATATTCTTCCAACCAGCTTCTAGCTTCTTCAACCCCATCACCGGACATCTTTAATATCAAATGGTGCTCAAAACGATTACGATATTCTTTCAAACGTTTAGGCAAGTGGGAAGGAAGTAAACGACTTAACCCCTGCATAATGCGATCGATAAGATTAGAAGGTAAAAATGGAACCCGGTTGAAAATAGCATCCATTCTCCCTTTTAAAGTAAAATAAGCCGGCATTTTATCGGTACCAAGCTTATCAATCATGATGAAAGTATCTTTACCGTAAGTTTCTGCAATATCAAAAATATCCCGGTGCATATATTCACCCGCCACCGGTAAATGATGAAAATTTGCTAATATATGGCGGCGCAATTCCGTCAATACGCCAGTTTGGTTGGTACCGATATAAAATACTTGAGACAAAGGCTCTGCCGGAAAAGTATCGAGCCGGACCGCAAATATAACCAGCTTACCGGCACAACCTGAAGCTTCAAACAAACGGCGCTCGTCAGAATTGAAGCGAGATGGAGTATCCGAATCTACGTCACGCACTCGTTGGGCATATTCATGATCAGATGCTTTACGTTGACCCTGTTCTACATCCTGATCACTGTAACGTTGCTCTTCCAGACAAGAGAGAATCTCTTCTGGTGTTTCTCCCAAATAGATCCCCAGATGATTAATCAATTCTGGCTTACCGCTCTCATTGACCCGTCCATACAATGCCATTTCGGTATAAGCTGGCCCACGATGAACTAAAGAACCTCCTGAATTATTACAGATGCCACCAACCACGGAAGCACCGATGCAGGAAGAACCGATAACCGAATGAGGTTCACGTCCCAGTGGCTTGAGCGCACGTTCGAGTTGCCATAATGTACTACCTGGTAACGCAACTACCTGGTTACACTGTTTTAAAATCTGAATTTTATTCATGCGCAACGTGCTAATGATCACTATGTCACGATCGTAATCCTTGCCATTCGGAGTAGAACCTTCGGTGACTCCCGTGTTGGCCGCTTGCATTAAGATAATTTTATCTGCTTCAACACAGGCCTTAAACACACGCCACTGTTCCACCAGCGAGCCGGGAAATACGACGGCTAAAGCGTCTCCCTGACCGGAGCGAAAGCCTTTACGATAACGTTCAGTTTTATGGGGAGCAGTCAGGATATGAGATTTACCGACAATATTGGTCAGGGTAGTAATGAATTGTTGATTTTGAGAGGTTTTTGTATCATTCATAGTCTCTTCCTTAATAATAATCACCTCTCAGAGCATAGATTGTTTTTCTCCGTTTTCCGTTGAAATTTTTCTTATCTGTAAGCTACCTCGCTGTTTTTTTTCTTAAGCTCCCTTTTCTTCACTATTACGATAAATTAGCAACATAGTAAAAATAATGGCGCCAAATTCGGCGCCATTATTCTTTAATACTAGATATTAAACCATTTCAGAGCATTGAGGCATCGGCTGACGGAAGCGACGGGTCAGGAATACCATATAAACCAGACCAATTGCTCCCCAAGTTAGCCCCAATTCCATAGAACTTTGTTCCAAATTCATCCACAGTACACTCACTGTACAAGCACCTATCACAGGCAGTACCAAGAAATTAATTGTGTCTTTTAGTGTACGATTGCGACGTTCACGGATATAGAATTGAGAAATAACTGACAAGTTTACAAAGGTGAACGCTATTAACGCACCAAAGTTAATCAGAGCTGTTGCCGTAACCAGATCAAAAGTAATAGCAGATAACGCTACAATACCTACCAGCGATACGTTGACTACCGGAGTCCGCCATTTTGGATGAACATAGCCAAATATTTTTTCAGGAAATACGCCATCTCGTCCCATAACATAGAGCAGACGGGAAACCCCCGCGTGAGCCGCCATACCAGAAGCCAAAACGGTGACGCAAGAGAACACCAAGATAATGGCTTGGAACAGAGTACCCGCTACATACAGCATAATTTCCGGCTGAGATTCATCTGGGTTCTTGAACCGAGAGACATCCGGAAAATAGAGCTGTAAGAAATAAGAAACCGCAATGAAGATAACACCACCGATTAATACTATCAGGAAAATTGCTTTCGGAATCACCTTACCAGCATTCGGTGTCTCTTCCGACAACGAACTAATGCCATCAAATCCTAGAAATGAAAAGCACAAAATCGTGGCCCCAGTAATCATTGGGAGCAAACGGGCATCTTCAGAAACGAATGGTTTCGCACTCCATAAAGTTCCTACGCCTTCCCCGTTGTACACACCGTGGATCAGTAAACCCACAAATACAACCATAATGGCGACCTGAACAATAACAATTGCTGTGTTGAGATTAGCAACAACGTTAATGCCACGCAGGTTAAAAGCTGTCATCAGTAATGCAAAACCCACAACGAAGATCCACGGATCTACGCTAGGAAAAATGGCTTGAAGATAAATTTTCGCTAACAAGACATTAATCATCGGCATGAACATATAGTCCAATAGCGATGACCAACCCACCATAAAGCCAACGTGCGGACTAATGGATTTTTGTGCATAAGTATATGCAGATCCGGCAGATGGGAAACGTTTTACCAATTTCCCGTAGCTCAGGGCGGTAAACAGAATTGCGACCAAAGCAATAGCGTAGGATGTCGCTACGTGACCGTCAGTCAAACCAGAAACAATG
This sequence comes from Photorhabdus aballayi, assembly GCF_026153155.1. NCBI lineage: Bacteria > Pseudomonadati > Pseudomonadota > Gammaproteobacteria > Enterobacterales > Morganellaceae > Photorhabdus > Photorhabdus aballayi. The sequence goes on from NZ_JAPFCD010000017.1 coordinate 34,714, forward strand.
CCGAAAGTATCAAAGATGGTCATAGGTTGCAGATAAGCAAGCCCCATCATCACCACCTGCATTAAGGTCAGTGTTTTTCTGAGTTGAACACGATTGTTTGCACCAGTCTGGTTGGTGCCTAGTGGGATTGCAGTATTACGAGACATGAGCGAAACCTCCCATAACTTCGATTCGCGTTATGACACTACTTAATCGACAGTTACTGGGAAGACTTCGCTTCTGCCTACAGGCAGGAGAGTTAGAGGCTGGATTATACGCAGAGCGCAATGCTCCGTAGTCATCAATGCAGCAGCATGTACCGATTGGTACAAGTGCAAAAGAGAATAATTGCTCCATATTTAGCGTTCCTCATTACGACAACCGATTCTCATTACGGTTGCTCGTGGGCCAATTATCTATCCGGCTCAGAGTCCGGCCTCTGGTATAGTAAAAAATAAGTCAAAGCAAAAAAAATAACCGACACATATAAACGCATCAGTTATTCTCTAGTGGGCGAATTCTGCACTCGAAGACCTGAAATAGCAATACTCGTCGCACTAAAAGTTCATTATTTTTTACCACACTCATTGATGACGCTATGGAATTCAACGGCGTTATAGACATTTCTTCGACGTGAGCTAAGTTTTAACACAACACAAAACGGATTGCTATTCAGTTTTACAGGTATAAGTAAAAACAAAAACCCCCCTTGTCAGCAACAAACAAGGAGGATTATGGCAATGTTAGTTAAAACGCATTATTAAAAGTCGTAATTGATACCAATGTTATAGCGACGACCATCCAGTTGTGCTCCATAATTCTCGCTAGTCACACGTTTATCAAATACGTTATATACACCGCCCAACACGCGTAAATCTTTGGTCAGATTATAAACAGCACCTATATCCACAAAGGCATAAGACGGTGTTCCTTCACTCATTCTTTCACTACGGCCTAAATAATCTGAGGTTTTACCACGGAAGTTAACTCGGGCCCAAGTTTGCATTTCTGGTAAGGCTTGCCAGTTCAGAGTCGCATTTGCCATATGTTTAGGCATTTTGTTCAAAGGTTTTCCTTTGTGTGTTCCACTCTTCTGTTCTGAATCAGTGTAAGTGTAGTTTGCAGCCAATGACCAGTTTTCAACGATATCCCAGTTCATTGTCGCTTCGACACCACGGATATTAGCCTTCTGTACGTTTATACGTTTACTGATAAATGTATATACATGAGGATCCATTCCGACAGTGCAAGGTTTTGAACTCTGCTCATTACAAATTCTAATTTCTGTAATTTTATCTTTAAAATCAGTATTAAATACCGTCAACCCTGCATTAAAATTATCCTGATTATTCCAGATAACACCAATTTCTTCATTGACGCTTTTCTCGGGTTTCAAATTCGAGTTACCGAGAATAATACCATTTCCGTCTGGATAACCACCTGTTTCCTGCCCCCAACCCTCCGAAATATAACGCAAATCCGGAGAACGGTAACCAGTAGATACACCGCCTTTAATCGTCCATTGTTCATCTACATGCCACACGCCATACAAGCGTGGAGTCCAATGGCTACCAAAATTCTCGTCTTTATCCATACGGATACCACCAGTCAAGGCGAAGTCATTGGTCATCTGCCATTCATCCTCAGCAAAAAATGCCCAACTCCAGCGAGTCAATTTATCCACGCCATTAGTAGAAACCAGTCTATTATCACCGCCATGCAAATTCTCATAACGGTATTGCCCCCCTACACTCACAGTATGATCATCTAACTGTAAAACAGTTTGATTATTAAACACAGTATCCCGATATCTCATATCACGCCTAGGATTACGTGAATCATCATGTTGAATATATGAAGTCATGGTGCCGAAATCATAAATACCATTATGCGTAATAGAATAATTATTACGATCATAATCACTTACCGAGTCATAACGAGACGATTTTCCTTTAGTAGCATCACGCTTCTGCTCATAACGACCCGCTTCAAAATCAAAAGTATTCTTATCATCAGGCGTCAAAGAAAGAATTGCTGAACCGTTACGCATTTCTTGCTCATTAAAACCATAAATAAATTTATCTTCGTTGCGATGAGAATATAGGCCATTGACTTTCAAGCCTAACAAACCATCAACGACGGGGCCTGCCGCATAAACACTGCTCTGATAACTGTTACCTGAATCTTTACTTTCAGTTAACATCGTATCGGCACGAAAACTGGTTTTCCACTCTTTCTGAACTTTACGAGTGATCACATTAATCACCCCTCCCATCGCATCAGAGCCATAAAGAGAAGACATAGGACCACGAACTACCTCGATACGTTCTATCGCAGCCAATGGCGGCAACCACCCCTGTTCAATCCCTGGATTATCACGGTTTGGACGAGTACCACGGGTATCAACACGCTTACCATCAACCAGAATCATCGTATATTGAGACGCCATACCGCGAATACTGATATCACTGTTGCTACCACCACCAGTAACAACGACCCCCGGCACATCTTTCAATGCATCAGTCACATCACGATAAGCCTTAGTTTCCAATTGTTCACGGCTCACCACAGAAATAGACGCTGGCGCATCTTCAATTTTCTGTTGAAAGCCTGCTGCCGTAGTGACAAGAATAGTGTCATTACTGCTACTAGCCGCAAAAACTGAGCCAGATGAGATTGCAGCAATAACGCCTAACGCGATTTTTCTTTTATTAAAAACACCCATTCCCGATTCTCCAAGAGATATAATTACGCTTTATTTATCTATAAAAATGGATAATCAACATGTGCTCAAATAACGAGGATAAAATATTTACCTCTGTGTAGTTTTATTATTTTATTAGTTTACTTATATCTTATCATTATAAGACACAAGACAATATTCTATATTAATCACAACAATCCATCTTATTAACTTATTCCATTTACCATCCTTCGTAGTAAAAAGTGAATCTCAGCATTAACCCGACAAAAACTGTAGTTTTTAAATACGGACAGCTTTTAAATACACAGTAATACAAGGCAAATAAACTATTCCTCATGTACAACAATGCACGTTCTGATTTTTGTGCGCATTCTGCGCTTACGCTTTATTACAAATATAACTTAAACAATAAGTTAAAATGAATTTTCAATCTCTAGCTTTGAAATCAACGCCTGTAAAATACCCCCTTAATAACCGTGTTTAATTTCTTACCATGTCAAAAAGCAATATTAATATCATATACAACCACCTAAGATAATGATATTAAGACAATATATTTCTCGTGATACCAATACCATTACGTAATATTGATAATTGAAATTCAGCTCACTAAGTAGCTCATTCAATAAAAATAAATAATCAACACACGCCAAAATAACGAGAACAAAATATTTATTCCTGTGTAGTTTTATTAGCTTACTGACATCTTATTACTATAAAGTATAAAACTATATTCTTATTGACTATAATAATCTATCCCATTAATTCATTCTATTTAACACTCTTTACAGTAAATAATAGATTTCAGCATTATCCAGACAAAAAGTGCAGCTTTTAAATATCATTTAAATAATAGGTTAAAACGAATTCTCACTCGCTAGCTTTGAAACCAACCCATCAACTAATACTTGAGGAATGCCCTGAGAACAACGCTCAATTCTGCCTTTAACACCATAAACCTGTGCCAGACTCTCTGGCGTAATAACCTGCTCAGCAGTCCCTTCAGCAATTAAATTACCTTTTTGCAACATTAGAACATGGTCACCATGACGCAAAGCGATATTAATATCATGCACAACGACCACAGTAATAATATTCCGCCGATAAGTTTCTTGCGCCACCAACGCCATTACGTGATATTGGTAATTCAAATCTAACGCACTAAGAGGTTCATCTAACAATAATAACGTTGGTTTACGAATTAACGATTGGGCCAATCCGACCAACTGTTTTTGACCGCCAGATAACTGATCTAAATAACATAATGCCAGATGTTCAATTCCCAACTGACGTAACAACAACATTACCTCTTCTTCACTGGTTTCAGAATGACGCCCTCCGGATGCTCGTTGAGCAACGATAATCGATTCCAATACATGCAAATGAACACCAGCAGGTAAGCTTTGCGGTAAATAAACCACATTGTCCGATCGCTGGATAAAATTCATCTTCATCAAATCTTGACCATCAAGCCAAAGCTGACCTCTTGCACGATTTAAACCCGCCAGAGAACGCAGAAGTGTTGATTTACCGCTACCATTAGGCCCCAACAGTACCGTAATTTTCCCACGCGGCAACGGAGCAACATTCAGATTTTCAATAACCGAATGTTTAGGATAACCCGCAAAAAAATTGCTAATGGTTAGTCCCGGGTTCATATATTCCCCCTATGACGTAAAATTATGCTAAGGAAGAATGGAACCCCAACTAACGCAGTCACGATCCCAACAGGAATAACAACACCTGGGATCAAGTTCTTCGAGGCGATGGACGCCATAGACAACACTAATGCGCCAATTAAAGCACTAGCTGGCAAATAGAAACGATGATCTTCACCAAACATCATACGGGCAATATGTGGCGCAATTAAACCAACAAAAGCAATCGGCCCAACAAATGCAACGGCTAAAGCGGCGAGAATACTGATACGCAATAATGCCCCCAAGCGCAGACGACGAACATCAATACCAAAACTGATTGCACGATCTTCACCCAAACGTAACGCTGTCAGTCTCCAGGAATTCATCATTGAAATAGGAAAAACAGCTACAAACACCAACAACATAACACCCAGTTTTATCCAGGTTGCTCTGGCAAGACTACCCATTGTCCAGAGTACCAACCCCTGAAGGGTGTCTTCCGTTGCAATAAACTGCATCATGGAAACCAATGCGTCAAAGGTAAAGACCAATGCAATACCAAATAATACTACCCCAGACGTAGCAACGCGCGTCCAACGAGTAATCGTATCCAGCACCAATGCAGCCAACAAAGCGAAAATGAAAGCATTCGCAGAGATAAACCATTGATCAGGCACGCCTGGAATACCAATACCAGATACAATCGCCAACGCAGCACCAAATGCAGCCGCCTGAGCAACTCCTAAGGTAGAAGGACTGGCTAATGGGTTATTTAAGATCGTCTGCATTTCTGCGCCAGCCAGCCCAAGAGACAAGCCAATCACCACCGCCATCAAGGCGTAAGGTAAACGGATATCCCAAACAATTACCCGTGTACCCGCATCCATACTCTCTGGCGACACTAAAGTCTGCCAGAGAGATGACAAAGATAAACCTGACGGCCCTATCGTAAAATCTAATACCAGTGAAGCACCAATAATCAGCACGATGAATACCATCATCACGATACGGCGGCGTAAAATATATCGGTAATGGACTTTTACACTGCGGTCATCTAATTGTTGTTTCACCATTGGCTCGGTAGTGGCGCTCATTATTCCCGTTACCTGACTTACTGATTACTTTTCACTGATCCAATAAACCCCTGATGGATCAACTGCCAGGAATTTACTGTGCAATTCATTCAGTGTCTTTTGCGGATCTAAATCTGCAAATTGCTTAGGATAGAACCATTTAGCAAATACTTGAGTCGCTACCACATTATATGGAGAGTTGTAGTAGTTATGCCAAATCGCATAGTCTCTGCCCTCTTTGACCGCAGTCAACGAGCTAATACCTTTACGTTCAGTCAGTTGTTTCAGGCTGGCTTTTGCTAGTTCAGGCGTAGATTGCGCTCCCAGTTTTATACCAGGTTCATTACTGTCTGGCGCTTTTGCGCCACTAGCAATATAAATATAAGGGTCAACTGCAATAATTTTTTCGAGGTTCATATTACCAAGCACACCTGGCAGAACACCTTTAGCAATGTTTTTACCACCGGCCAAATCGATAAAGTTACCCATATTACCGTCACCGGCAGTCGCACAGCAGTCTTCAAAAGCACCCGCTCTCAAATCGATAAATACTGTCGGTTTTTTCTCTTCCGGGATTTTATTGGTGATATCAGTCACCAGTTTTACGTTTTTCTCGTAAAAATCGGCATACTCTGCCGCTTGTTTTTCACGATTTAGTACCTTACCTAGCATACGAATGCTCGGTAACGTGTTCTTTAACGGCTCAGTACGAAAATCGACAAATACAACCGGAACGCCTGCCTTTTCAAGTTGGGCAACCAATTCGCTGTCTTTTCCAGGACCATGACCAGACAGACCAAAAATGGCGATATCCGGGTTGAGAGTTAATACTTTTTCAGAGCTGACACTTTCAGCGCTGGTATTACCAATCAAAGGAACCTTGTCAATCTCAGGGAATTTAGCTTTATAGACGGCGTAAGACTGTGGGTCCAATTTGCGGAAATCACCTTGCCAACCCGCGATACGGGCCAGAGGTTTATCACCTTCAAGTAAAGCGATAGCGTGGAACAAACGGCCTTCGCCCAGCAAAATACGATTTACATTCTCAGGAACTTCAACAGTGCGGCCAACTATGTCGGTGACCGTTTCAGCCCATGAGGCGAAACTTGCCATGACAGCCGAACCCGCTAACAGGCCGACACCGATACTCTTTGCTATGGATCGAGATATAAATTTCATTTTGTTAGCCCTTTGATATTAATAATTATGGCATTAACAATAGGACAAATGAGAATACTTATCAATATGATCTACACAAATTTTGGTAAATTACGTGATTAATTGTATGATTAACGCTATGAAAAATAAAAAATACCCATTTGATCACAAAATGGGGGTTTTCTTTTAATTTCTTATCAATAACAGCTTATCTACTCAAATAAATAAAACATTAAGATAATAATAAATTAATCGTGAATCGAATTTAAAAAACCATAAAACTAGGCCGGTAGGAATTTTTTCAAAAATTCCTACCGGCCTGTTAATCACGATCTAACGTATTCACATTCACTGATTTGCGATATCAGGAAATTTCATCTCGCTATATTTGATAAAGCGAGTTTTCTTCACTAATTTGTAACCAAACCAAATCAACAGGAATAATGGAATACCAATATAAGTTGCAGTTACACCATACCAGTCAATTTTATCCTGTAGAAATGCTTGATAATTCTGCCCTAATGTGATGATTAGACACAAAACAAACGCAAAGATTGGGCCAACCGGAAAAAATCCTGAACGATAAGGTAATTTACTTAAATTTAATCCCTGAGCTATATAGCCACGGCGGAAACGATAATGGCTGATAGCAATCCCCAACCATGCAATAAAACCAGTCATCCCAGAGGTATTCAGCAACCACAAATAGACGGTCTGGTTACCGTACATTGAACTGAGGAAACACAACGCAGCAACCACTGTTGTTGCATACAAAGCATTACGCGGTACACCGCCTTTGGATAATTTACCAAAAATCCTTGGTGCTTTACCCTCTTTTGCCAATGTGAACAACATACGAGTCGATGCATACATACCTGAATTACCCGCAGACAACACAGCCGTCAAAATAACCGCATTCATCATAGCCGCGGCGGATAACAAACCAGCGTTTTCAAACACTAACGTAAACGGACTGACACTGATATCACCGACCTCATTACGTAGTAGGCTTGGATCAGTATAAGGAATAATCAGACTAATGATCAGGATTGCAAAAATATAGAACAGCAGAATACGCCAGAATACCTTACGTACAGCACTGGGAACATTTTTCGCCGGATCTTTTGACTCACCCGCAGCAATGCCAATCAGCTCGGTTCCCTGGAAAGAAAACCCAACTATCATTGCTACGCCAATCATGGCAGAGAAACCACCAGCAAAAGGGGCATCACCAACAGTCCAGTTATGCCATCCAGCACCTTCTGCCCCTTTCATGATACCGGCTATCATCAGTAATCCGACCACAATAAAGACAATAACCGTGCTGACTTTGATTAAAGCGAACCAGTACTCAGCTTCACCAAATCCTTTCACTGAAATAAAATTTAATAGGAAAATCAGCGCGAGGAATAGCGCACTCCAGATCCAACCCGGCATATCCGGCAACCAATAACCCATAACCAATTGAGCCGCAACCAAATCCACCGCGATAGTCACCGCCCAGTTGTACCAGTAGTTCCAACCCAAGGCAAAACCAAACCCTTCTTCAACATATTTAGAACCGTAAGTTGAGAAAGAACCGGAAACTGGCATATAAGCGGCCAATTCACCCAAACTGGTCATCAGGAAATAAACCATCAAACCAATTAATGCATAGGAAAGTAATGCTCCGCCAGGCCCTGCCTGTGAAACTGTCGCACCTGAAGCCACGAATAACCCGGTGCCTATTGATCCGCCAACGGCAATCATCGCCAGATGCCGAGCTTTCAATTCACGTCGCAAATGTTGCGCTACTGGTTTCCCGGAGACACTTTGTTGTTGTTGAGACATTCTGTTCCTGTTAGCTGCGAATAAATCTGATGGCGGATTGTAACAAATCCTCACTATCAAAATAGCGAGGAAGCTCTGTTATAAGATACCTTCATAATTCAGAGAAAATTATAAGTAACACAGCTAATTTTGGATTCTAGACAGAACGTAAACTTCACCGGCAATAACTGAGCAATTTTTGCAAAGCGTTAGACATGTGCTTTTGCCGATGATGAATCAGATACAATGTTCTGAAAAGCCTTAATTCTGGCACTTTTAACTCCAGTAAAGTGCGATTTTGCAATTGCTCTGCAACGACTCGTCTGGATAAGCAACTGATGCCCATACCAAATTTGACCGCATGCTTTATCGCTTCAGAATTTCCCAACTCCATCAAAATTTTGAATCCAGGTAAACGCGCAAATAACAGATGATCCAACACTTCTCTTGTACCCGATCCGCTCTCCCTTAATATCCATGATGCCTTAACCAAATCATCCAATTTTAGATCCTGCTTAGCTAACGGATTTTCAGGAGAAGAAAAAATAACCAGCTCATCCTCCATCCATAACTGAGTTATTAACTCAGGACTATGACAAGCCCCTTCGATCAAACCAAGATCAACACGGAATTCCAACACCGAATTAATGACATCCTGCGTATTACTGATATTTAACTCCAGCGGCGTATCAGGAAAATCTTGACGATAATTTGCCAGCATTTCCGGCAACATATAATTCCCAATGGTGCTACTGGCAGCGATACGTAACGCTCCCAACTCCTGTTTGAATAACTGCTGAATTTCCCCTGCCTGCTCTAGCAATGCCAAAGCCTTGGGATAGAGTAGACGGCCATGTTCATTAGTCACCAACCGCTTTCCTACCCGATCAAAAAGCTGTACGCCAAGCTGGCTTTCCAGATCCGTTAATGAGGCGCTCACTGCGGACTGAGATAGCGCCAATTGCTGAGAGGCTTGCGTCGTTGAACCGCTTTTCAATACCTCAGTAAAAACTTCCAACTGTCTCAAGGTGATGTGCATATTGCCCCGCAAAATATGGTGTCAGTCAAAGTTAGCTTGTTTTAATTTTATACAGTAATAAACAACTTAACAAAAATCCTCTTTTTTACCACTTTTTTAGATTACATATAAATATATTATCAATTTTAATGATAATTGAATCTGCTATATGCTTATGTTTAAAGCATATAAGCAAAGTGAGAAACATCTATGTCTGACATTCGTGCTGAAAAATTCAGCAAACAATCATCTATTCCCGGTATCAAATTAATACCGGGGTTAATACTGGCGGCAATACTGACTGCAATTTCAATATATGCCGGAAATATTCCGTGGTTTATTAATATGGGACTGAGCACATTAACACTGGCGATCCTCGCAGGGATCATTACCGGTAATACTGTCTACCCTTTACTCAAATCTTATTGTGATGAGGGTATCCATTTCTCAAAACATTATCTCCTGCGGGCAGGGATTATTCTTTACGGTTTCCGTTTGACATTTCAACAAATTGCCGATGTTGGCGTTACCGGCCTTCTGATTGATGCGGTGATATTGTCTTCCACTTTTTTTATTGCAATCTGGCTAGGCAAATCACTCTTTAGATTAGACCAGCAAACGGTAATATTGATTGGCGCCGGTAGCAGTATCTGCGGTGCAGCCGCTATTATGGCAACAGAGCCGGTAGTCAATGCCCCTGCCAGTAAAGTTGCTGTTGCGGTATCGACAGTTGTTATCTTTGGCACTATCGCTATTTTTATTTATCCGTGGTTTTATCAACTCAATGAGTATTATCAATGGTTACCACTTACTCAGGAAACTTTTGGTATCTTTACTGGCTCCACCATTCACGAAGTTGCTCAAGTTGTTGCTGTTGGACATGCTATTAGTGATCAAACGGAAAATGCAGCCGTTATCAGTAAAATGATCAGGGTTATGATGTTAGCGCCGTTCCTGTTGCTATTATCTCGTTACATTAGCCGTACCCACACTAAAAATGGAAGAAACCATCAGAAGAAAACACCAATGACAATACCCTGGTTTGCGGTGATTTTTATTGCAATAGCGGGTTTTAATTCTTTCAATTTACTCCCCGCAGCAATAGTTCATGCTCTGGTTAATATTGATACTATTATGCTCACTATGGCAATGGGAGCGCTAGGTTTAACGACTCATGTGAGCGCCATCCGTCAGGCCGGATTTAAACCCATTTTATTAGCTCTAACTTTGTTTGTATGGCTGATAACAGGTGGTTTTTTGATAAATCTGACCATTCAACATTTATTTGGTTAATCAGAATCGATACGGAGAAATTTCAGCAACATATAACCTTTCCATTCTTAAGGTTCATTGAGTGGTTGAACAATGCCATAATGAAATAAAGTAGGAAGGAGAAAAAATATGAAATTTGTTGGAGCACATGTCAGCGCTGCCGGCGGAGTTGATCAAGCGGTTATCCGGGCACACGAATTAAAAGCTACCGCTTTTGCCCTATTTACAAAAAATCAGCGCCAGTGGAACGCTTCACCTTTAGCCGCTGATGTTATCGATAAATTTAAAGAAAATTGTGAACGTTATGGATATGGCAGCCGACAAATTCTCCCTCACGACAGCTATCTGATTAATCTTGGTCATCCAGAAATTGAAGCTCTGGAAAAATCCCGGCTGGCTTTTATTGATGAGATGCAACGTTGCGAACAATTAGGGATCGATTTATTAAATTTTCATCCTGGCAGCCATCTCAATAAAATAGATGTGGATAAATGCCTGGCACGTATTGCAGAATCTATCAACATTGCTCTCAATAAAACCCAGGGAGTCACTGCTGTTATCGAAAATACGGCAGGTCAAGGTACTAATCTGGGTTTTAAATTTGAACATCTGGCAGCAATTATTGATGGCGTTGAAGATAAAAGCCGAGTGGGTGTCTGTATTGATACCTGTCATGCCTTTGCGGCTGGCTACGATTTACGTACAGACGATGCTTGTAAACAAACTTTTCAGCAATTTGAAAAAGTTGTTGGCTTTCAATACTTATATGGAATGCATTTAAATGATGCCAAAAGTGAATTCGCCAGCCGTGTTGACCGACATCATAGCCTTGGAGAAGGAAATATTGGCAAAACACCTTTCAGTTATATTATGAAAGATGCTCGTTTTGATGGTATTCCACTCATCCTTGAAACGATAAATCCAGATATTTGGCCGCAAGAAATTGCCTGGCTGAAATTACAACAAAATTAATTATTCTTTAATTAAAGCATTATTTAACGGGTATCAGTTCAACGTTAGCCATCATGGCAGCTAATTCTGGGCGATTGCTGATACCCACATTAGGCTGACTAACGGCAAGTGCAGATACAGCCGTCGCCAGTCGCAACGTGTGTTCACTAGATTCCCGCATCAGCAAACCGTAAACCAAACCACCAACCATTGAATCACCGGCCCCAACAGTGCTAACGACTTTACAATGTGGTGGTTTTGCCAACCATGCTCCCGACGCATTAACCCATAATGCCCCTTGCTCACCTAATGATATGACAACATGCGCAATTCCCTGATCTCTAAGTTGATGTGCCGCCATGATGATATCGGATAACTCAGGTAACAGACGCCCCGCCCATACTTCAAGCTCATGGCGATTAGGCTTAACTAACCAAGGAGATGCCTTTAACCCTGCAACCAATGCTTCACGGCTGCTATCGAAAATAATACAAGGACAAAGCTGACGTAGACAGGTCATCCAATCGGTAAACGATTCAGCAGAGACACCAGCAGGTAAGCTACCACTAACAACGACCATATCAAATTGTCCAAGCCATGAAAGCGAATCATTAACAAATCCCGACCATTCAGCTTCACCGACATAAAAACCCGAGAAGTTAAAATCTGTCACTTCCCCGCTTTCTTCTGTCAATTTGACATTAATCCGTGTTCTGCCCGGTACTAAATGAAAACGATTTACCATACCATTTTCATGGAAGAATTGTTGAAATCCTTCCTGATTTTCCTTACCCAAAAAACCACTCACCGTGACATCAATACCTAAGTCACACAAAACCTTAGCAACATTATTGCCTTTCCCGGCAGCATGTAGTCCGGCAGTTTGCACTCGATTGATCTCCCCCTTGACGATTTCCGGGCACAATCCCACTAAATCATAAGCAGGGTTTAGGGTAATAGTGGCAACTCTACGGCTCATTTTGCCCGATGTCTCCTAAGTAGATATCATCATTACTATGAATTTTCAGTTCTATTTATATCACTAAAATTGAATCGTTTCAGTTAAATTCCGTACTTTATTGATTGTTGCCTTAAACTGATTTACAGATAAGAATAGCATTGAATTTTTCTCAAAATGAGATGCAAACCTGCTGAAACTTAGAGGTAAGGAATAAACCAAATGTCTGTCATTGTGGGTGTTGGCGTTGTTATTGTAAATGAATATGGTCAAGTATTACTTGGAAAACGTAGTAGTAAACATGCACCATACTGGTCAATCTTTGGCGGTCATGTTGATGCCGGCGAAACTTTTGAGCAATGTGCCATCCGTGAAATTGCAGAAGAAACAGGCCTGACGATTCAGTCACCCAAAGTCTACGGTATTTGTAATAACCTTCAAACTTATCAACAAGAAGGAAAACATACTATTTCGGTGTGTTTACTGGCAAAACATCCAGGCGATGAACCAAAATTGATGGAACCAGAAAAATGTGAACAGTTTATGTGGTGCGATCCCGATAATCTTCCTGAACCTCATTTTGAAGCCAGCCGGAATGCAATAAAAATGTGGCAAGAAAATAAATTTTATCTTACCGAATGAACTAATTTATGTTAGTTCAATTTTAAATAATCCTTTATGACATCTATTTACACTCTATAGACAAAAATGTATCTTTAAGCTAGTACAAAGAAACAATATTACCAGCAGGAGTTAAATATGTCCATTGAGACAACCCAGAGTTTAAAGCGCCCTCCCATACTAGGCGGCGCCATGATAATTGCCGGAACTGCTGTCGGTGCAGGAATGTTCTCTACTCCCGTGGTGACTTCCGGCGTCTGGTTTACTGGATCAATTATTCTGCTGGTTTACACATGGACGTGTATGTATTTTTCCGGCTTGATGATACTAGAAACCAACCTGAACTATCCAGCAGGCGCAAGCTTCCATACCATAACTAAAGATTTACTCGGTAAAGGATGGAATGCAATCAACGGCATCTCTATTGCATTCGTACTTTATATATTGACCTACGCCTATATTTCAGCGGGCGGCTCAATTATTGCCCTCAATTTTAAAAATATTATTCCGATATCACAGGCAAATGCTGGCTTTATTTTCGCCTTTATCGTTGCATTTATTGTCTGGTTATCAACTAAAGCCGTCGATCGTCTGAGTACAATTTTGATCGGTGGGATGGTTATTACCTTTTTTATGTCAGTCGGCGGTATGTTTACCGAAGTTAAATATGCCATCTTGTTTAATCAGGCAGATGCTATATCAAACAACACAGCAACAAGTTATATGCCTTACGCTTTAGCGGCTCTGCCCTATTTACTCGTTTCATTCGGATATCACGGTAATATTCCAAGTTTAGTAAAATATTACCATAAAGATAGCAAAGCCGTTATTCACAGCCTATTATTCGGTACGTTGATCGCATTAGCTATTTATATTCTGTGGCAATATGTCATTCAGGGAAATATTCCCCGCGAAGCATTCAAACAGATTATTGCTGATGGCGGGAATATCGGTGATTTATTAAAACACATGGATAATACAACAAACAATGAAATCGTTCACCAACTTCTAAATACCTTCTCTTATATGGCATTAGCAAGTTCATTTCTTGGCGTCTCTTTAGGATTATTTGATTACATAGCCGACTTCTTCGGTTTTAAAGATAACAATATCGGCCGGTTAAAATCCGCATTAGTGACATTTATTCCACCAACAGCGCTGGCTCTAATGGTTCCTAATGGTTTTTTATACGCCATTGGTTTCGCCGGGTTCGCTGCAACCATCTGGGCTGTCATTATTCCAGCACTTATGGTTCGGGCAAGTCGCCAACGCTTCCCAGAAGCCAGTTACCGAGCGCCAGGGGGGAAATTCCTCATTGGGTTCATCATCCTGTTTGGTTTGCTAAATGCTATAGCTCATATTTTGTCCTCCCTTGATTTATTACCTGTGTATCGTTGATATATACCTAATAGATTTCGAGTTGCAGCGAGGCGGCAAGTGAACGAATCCCCAGGAGCATAGATAACTATGTGACTGGGGTGAGTGAAAGCAGCCAACAAAGCAGCAGCTTGAAAGATGAAGGGTATAAAACATTCTTACTACAACCCCAATGTAAAAAAACAGTGGGGTTTTCTAATCCCCACTTGCCTAATGCCTTGACTGCGAGTAATTTTGTCGCCGATTATTCTCTTGCGGTTTTATGGAAGGTTACTATGGCTAAAGCCAACGAAATTAAACGCGGTAGCGCCGTCAGTTATAATGGTAAATTACTGCTGGTCAAAGACATTGATATTCAAGCACCAAGCGCTCGGGGAGCTAGCACATTATATAAAATGCGCTTTACTGATATCCGCACCGGTCAGAAAGTGGAAGAACGTTTCAAGGGCGATGATATCCTTGATACGATCAGCCTGACTCGTCGTAGCGTTAATTTTTCCTATATTGATGGTGATGAATATGTTTTCATGGATGATGAAGATTTCACACCTTATCACTTTAAAAAGGAACAAATCGAAGAAGAGTTGTTATTTATTCCTGAAGGCGGCCTGCCAGGTATGCAAGTTCTGACAATAGAAGGACAAGTCATTGCCCTTGAATTGCCACAGACAGTCGATATGGTTATCGAAGAAACGGCCCCCGGAATTAAAGGCGCTTCAGCCAGTGCACGGACAAAACCTGCCAAAATGAGCACCGGACTCACCGTACAAGTGCCTGAATATATCAGCAGCGGGGAAAAAATCCGTATTCACATTGCAGAACGTCGCTATATGGGACGTTGCGATTAACAATATTATCTAATTCTAAAATATTATCTAATTCTGAGTTGCCCGGTATAAAACAGGGTAACTCACTTTACCTGCGCTATTAATTAAATCGGTCACCTGCTTTAGCATTTGAACATAATTTAAATTTCTAAATAAAATACAATATAAATCTGTCACTCATTCATTTTAGCAATAACAAATAAAACCCTTACCCTTCTTCAATTCACTATTGAAGAAATAACATGTAAAATTTCTCTTAACATCAATTATAGAAAATTGTAACAACACCAATTTTCTCTTTTCCTTTTATCCATTTAATCTCTGTTACACCCATTTGGTGTGGCAAATAAAAATAAATATCATTTTGCAAATCAAGCTTTCGTCGTTGGGTAATCTTATGCCCCTTTCTCCAACAAGTGGTATCAGCCCAATTATCACGCCAATCAAAACGACACGGTGATTCAACGATCGAACCTGAAAAGCGAATAACCCCTGTACTTGATGTTGTTTCTGACCCACTATTGACAAGACTAGGAATCATCAGAAAAAAACAACCTATCATAACCCGAAACATAGACATAAAACCCCCCACCATAAAACAGCATCATTTGCTGCGATTTCCGAAAATGAAATCAATCTAGAAATCGGAAAAATTTATGAGTCTATGTATTGGTAACGGCTATTTTCGTTGTTTATTTATGACTTTTAGCAATTAAAACCAATTAAGATATTTATATCTTCCAATATTGAAATTATTAGAAGTAATTATCAAAAAATTAAGAATTTTCAACTTTAAATACCACAATATCACTCGAGAAAAACTCACAGAATTGAACAGGAATAGTCACCAAAGTAAATAAAAAATAAAGAAAAGAGCACAAAGTAGATAAAAAAATCAACAGATTAACTTATGATTAAGAATTGTGACATTATTACTCAATATTTGTTATATTAACCTGCATAATTGTAAGTTTAGTTACCACTTATTTTATTTTTAACAAATAGGTATCCCATGACACGTAGTCACCCATTTGCCATATTGATACTGAATCTATTAGGGATTACTTTGTTTCTCTCCTGGTATTTACCAGAGCATCACGGTTTTTGGTTCAAGATCGACTCTGCAATCTTCTACTTCTTTAATGAGAAATTAATTCCCGGTTCAACATTCACAGAATTTGTAGCATTTGTGAATATCAGAGCTTTCGATGCCATTTCACTTTTATGTATGGGATTGCTGTATTACAACGCTTTTCGTAAACAGAATTACGATGGCAAACGCAGATTATTCATGATTGGTTTGGTCATGATAATAAGCGCAATTATACTTAACCAAATCGGTCATCTACTCCCAGTTATCCGTCCAAGCCCAACATTAACCTTTGATCATATCAATCGTATTAGCGAAATGACTAATCTGGTAACAAAAGATGCATCAGGCGATAGCTTTCCAGGCGATCACGGATTAATGCTCCTGATTTTTAGCTGCTTTATCCTTCGCTATATCTCAGGTAGAGCATTCTGTATCGCATTATTGATCATGGTAATCTTTGCATTACCTCGTATCATGGCAGGAGCGCATTGGTTTACTGATATTGCAGTCGGTTCTTTATCTCTGGTGCTAATCGGAACAAGTTGGCTACTATTAACACCATTGAGTGACATCATGATTAACTGGCTGAATAAGAATCTACCGCATATTGGTCGCCCAATTTAAGAGTTCTCTTATAAACTCTTTTTATTCAGTAATATCGGGAAGGTATTTAACCTTCCCAATAGCTCATAAAACCCACATAAATAACATAAATTAACAACATTCCTGATCTCTTCCACTTAGAAATCTAATTTTTTGTAAATTATGTCATTAAATACTCGCCTTTTCCTGATTGTTTCTGTACTCTCGGTTTGAATGACATTTATTGTAAATATCGTTATAAAACGTGGCATCAGGCGCGTTTTTTCACCAAGCGCGTTGTTTACTCATTGTTTTTTCTAACACCAGGCTTCTAAGCGTTTGATATTTTTCAATAATAGCGACCAACTAAGGTAAGGATAGCAAGGGAAAACAAAAATAATGGTCAAGTCTCAACCGGCTCTGAGATACATTACGCGGCTGATACCCGCGCTGCTCGTAGCGATCACTTTATCCGCGTGCAGCTCGCCAGATTCTCGTAACACACAAACTGATACGCATGCAGTAAATGGTAAGAATGGCTTCTTACTTCAAGCGTCTCAGGATGAATTCGAAGCACTCGTTCGTAATCTGGACATAAAATCTAAAATTCTTAGCCAATACAATGGCTGGAAGGGGGTTGCCTATCGACTTGGCGGCGATACCAAACGTGGTATAGATTGCTCTGGTTTTGTTCAACGTACTTTCCGTGACCAGTTTGGTATGGAACTGCCGCGTTCTACATTTGAACAACAAAATATTGGCAAGAAAATCGACCGTTCAAAATTACGCCCTGGCGATTTAGTTTTATTTAAGACAGGTTCCCGTACCAGGCATATTGGCATCTATGTTGGTAATGACCAATTCGTCCATGCCTCTACCAGCAATGGCGTCATCGTTTCCAGGTTAAGCAGCACATACTGGAGCAAACGTTATTACGGCGGTCGTCGAGTCATTAACAATAATATGGTGCCTAACGGCTAAAAATTTTTCCCTTGCCCACGAAAAAGCGCTTCTATCAAAGGAAGCGCTTTTCGCATTTATATCCGTTATCTTTCAAGTTGCCTCTTTGTTGGCTGTACTCACTCCCCCCGGTCACATAGTTCGCTATGCTCCCGGGGATTCGCTCCCTTGCCGTTTCAATGCATCTTGAAATCCATAGGGTATATATCAGAATGGATAAAGCGCAGTTATCTTTTCAGCAATGGCTGCCCCAAGTGTCTTCAAACGACACATAACCGCACTTTCATCTTCACTATTAATAAATAAGCACGGCTGACCTTCCAACTCAATCACCGTGCTTCCGATTTGCATATCAGCAAGTGATTGCTGTAATTTTTGCATAACATTCCACGCAGCCCCATCTTCGTGGCTGAGTAACTTCAACCCCATCAGGCTACTTTCCGCATTCACTTCATCAACCGGAAGCGGCTCAACTTTGATACCCACAAAACCGGGTGACCACCTGTAACTTTGCGGCAGCCGATGTACCACCGAAAGCTGAATATTATTCACGAATCATTCCTACCTGAAAGAACATAGATACAAAAGTTAAAGTTAGCGGCTATCTTCAGGTGTTCTACTCGCCAAAACCGAATAACTAACGCCCAAAAAAGGTAAACGAAAAGTTAAATTTGTGTTTATAGTATTACATTAATTCCAAATTTCACCTTAGAAAAAGTGAGATCAATCTCTCATTTCTCATATATTTATACTTTTTTTAAAGAAAACTCAACTAATTTTTATGCAAAAACCCAACTTTATGTTTAATGATTGTTTACATATTTTATTTTTTCAACTCAACACTTTAACATAAAAATCAAATAAGAACTGTAAAAACAAATAGATAACAATGTGTTTTATAAGGTATAATTAATGAAAACCTAATGATAACGCCATTTAATATTTTTAATTTAACAAAAATACAACAAAGACTTATAATTACTATCAATGCATCAATAACAATTTATTCGCACGGCAAAACATTTCGGAATTTCCTTACTGTAAACAGTTAGCCTCTCAACCCAACGGGAATACAAAAATCAACAAATACGCAGCAGCAATAATAAAAAACAATGAAGCAACAATAGTTTCACCTCTCCACAAATAGATCAGTATCACCATTTATAGTTATTAAGCATAGCCAATTGTTCAATTCCCCGGAATATTCATGAAAAATATTCTCTTTAATAATATCATCGTTTTTAATGATAATTTTAGTGATACAGAAAATGCGACTGATACCACAAATTTATTACAGTTTCATTGCTTAATGGTAAATATTAGAATAAGAAAATAATCATAATATTATGATTTAATTTATTATTTTCAATAAATCATATCAAATTTCACCCCTACCAATCAAGAATATATCAATGAGATCGGATATACATTTTAAAATAAAATGGCTCTTCAATAATCTCGCATAAAATTATAACCAAAAAAATATCATCAAAAATATTTTTCGCTGACAATAATTTTCTTTTTAAGGAAAAGGCTGCACATGAAAACAGCCTTCTGTTTTTATTTACCACCCCTTTTTTGCATATATCACAAGCAAAACAGCCGAAATAACACACAAAACCATAGAACCAACCATTGGCCAGGCATTATATGCAGGTAACATAGCAAGTAATACACCAACCAAGGCACTAATACCAAAACGAACAGTACCTGCCAATGAAGATACTGTTCCGGCCATATGCGGATAATCATCTAAAACCACCGCCATGACATTGGATGTAATCATAGAAATACCACATATATAAGCTGCAACACCGATGACCAGAGCAGTAAAGCCAAAATCGAATGTGGTAGACAGTAACAACCAGATTCCCATCACAAACTGCACACTCAAACCAAAATACATCATTTTCAACGCGCCAAAACGCCGGACATAGCGACTATTTATTGTCGTCATCACAAACAGAAATACGATGTTAAGCGCGAAATAATATCCAAAATGCTGAGGAGACACACCATTTAACTCAATATAAACAAATGGCCCTGCACTGAGAAAAGAAAACATTCCCGCAAATGAAAAACCGCTGGCAAGCATATAGCAAAATACACGACGCTGGCGAAATAACATAATAAACTGTCTTACAGTTGTACGTAGATGAAATTTTTGTCTTTTCTCTTTTGGCAAAGTCTCTCTTATAAAGAAAGCAATAAGGAATACGGCAATAATAGAAGTCACCGCAATACTCCAGAAAATAGCATGCCATGTAAACCAAATCATTATCATGCCGCCAAGAATTGGAGCAATTAATGGAGCAATCGTCATTACTAATATCACAAAAGACATGCTACGCGAAAATTCATCTTTGGTGAACAGATCTCGCATGAGCGCATTAATGACAACCCCCGCTGCGGCAGCGGAGAATCCATGCAAAAAGCGCATATAAATAAAATCATCGATATTCTGCACCATTGCGCATGCAGCCGAAGCTAGAGCAAATATAGCAACTCCCCCCAGAATAACTGGCTTACGCCCCAAACTGTCAGCCATTGGGCCATATACCATTTGACCGATAGCAAAACCAAGGATATAACTGCTCAGTGTCATCTGAACCCGTCCACTATCCACACCGAAATCTTCGGCAACGGTCGGCAAACTCGGTAAATACATATCAATGGCAAGAGGCATTAACATAGAAAGCAGCCCAAGGATTAAAATCAGTCCTAAATAGGATGATCGTTGTTGTTGCACGTATATTGCTCCAATAATTTAAAATAATTAACTAAAACTAGGATTAAGGAATATTGATACTGGCAATTTCTTGCTCAGTTAATGACCGGTACTCTCCTGGCTCCAATTCAGGATCTAAAATGATTTCACCAATTCGCTCACGATGAAGCGCTGTTACCCGATTACCTACCGCTGCAAACATACGTTTTACCTGATGATAACGCCCTTCACTAATCGTCAAGCGGGCTACATGAGATTCCAGAATTTCCAGTTGGGCGGGTTTTGTCACTGTTTTTTCACCATTAAGTTGAACACCTGCAAGAAATTTATCTGCCGTCTCTGTTCCAACCGGGCATTCAAGTGTGACTAAATATGTTTTTTTACAATGATGTTTCGGGGAAGTAATACGATGAGACCATTGACCATCGTCAGTTAGCAAAACCAGACCAGTGGTATCCATATCCAACCTACCGGCCGTATGTAATTTATGCGCTGCTGGCTCATCAATAAAATAGAGAACTGTCGGATTTATCGGATCATCAGTGGAACAAACATATCCTTGTGGTTTGTTTAGCATAAAATAACGAGGCCCTTGCTGCTGTTCCAATAACGAACCATCAAACATAACCTGTTGCTCTGGAGTTAATTTATAAGCTCCGATTTTTACAATCTCGTCATTAACAGTGATACGCCCTGCACGCAACTCGCGTCCTACGTCATTCCGACTGATACCAAGCTGTTGTGACAAAAATTTATCCAATCGCATGGATGAAGACACCTGTATTAATTAATTTAACAATGAACGTAACTCACTACTATTTTGGCACTACCTTGACACTACAACACCGAGCCACCAAAAAAGAAGATGTGAAATGAACCCAAAAGATTTGAAAGCTAATCATAACTATGTTTACTATAAACAACAATTATCTATTTGTTATATACCCAATGGATTTCAAGATGCATCGCGACGGCAAGGGAGCGAATCCCCAGGAGCATAGCTAACTATGTGACCGGGGTGAGTGAGTGCAGCCAACAAAGAGGCAACTTGAAAGATGACGAGTATAACCAGTTATAGTTTCACTCAATCAGACAATTATCTTACCTTGACTTCCACCCACAGCAAATTGATAAGAAAAATGTTACTCTTTTACGAATATTTTTCTGTTGCGGAACGATTATGATTTTTACTTTACGTCCCTATCAGCAAGAAGCCGTGGATGCCGCCGTTAATCATTTCCGGCACCATCATGAGCCTGCGGTCATTGTATTACCAACTGGAGCAGGAAAAAGCCTGGTCATTGCTGAACTGGCAAAATTAGCTCGTGGGAAAGTATTAGTATTAGCTCATGTAAAAGAATTAGTTGCACAGAACTACAGCAAATATTGCGCATACGGTTTACCAGCAGATATTTTTTCCGCCGGATTGCAGCAAAAGCAAAGTGCAGGAAAAGTCGTATTTGGTAGTGTGCAATCTGTCGCCCGTAATCCTGAACATTTTAATAATCAATTCTCTTTGCTGATAATTGATGAATGCCACCGCATCAGCGATGATGAAAATAGCCAGTATCAGCAAATTATTCATCACCTTCGGCAAAATAACCCGCAGCTACGTATTCTTGGCTTAACAGCAACACCTTACAGACTGGCTATCGGCTGGATATATCAATATCACTATCACGGAATGATCCGTGGTGATGAAAACTGTTTTTTCCGTGATTGCATATATGAATTACCCCTGCGTTATATGATTAAACATGGTTTCCTGGTGCCCCCAAAGCGGCTAGATATGCCGGTTATACAATATGATTTCAGCCAAGTTCGCTCCAGTCAGCAAGGTATCTTCAATGAAACTGATTTAAATCACGAAATTAAACGACAAAAACGCATCACACCTCATATTATAAAACAAGTCATTGAATATTCCGCTGATCGCAAAGGCGTTATGCTTTTTGCCGCAACTGTCGAACATGCCAAAGAGATTGTTCAATTACTCCCTTCCGGCCAAGCCGCATTAGTCAGTGCCGATACATCAACCGCTGATCGTGATCTATTTATCGAAGCCTTTAAAACTCAGCAATTGCGCTATATGGTTAACGTCGCTGTATTGACAACTGGATTTGATGCTCCTCATGTTGATCTGATAGCCATTCTGCGTCCTACTGAATCCGTCAGTCTATATCAGCAAATTATTGGTCGTGGTTTACGATTATTTCCCGGCAAAAAAGATTGTTTGATTCTCGATTATGCAGGAAATCCTCACGACCTCTATACACCAGAAGTTGGTAGCAATAAACCAGATAAACAGAGCCAACCAGTTCAAGTATTCTGCCCTATCTGCAATTTTTCCAATATATTTTGGGGAAAATGCACCTCCAACGGGGAAATTATTGAACATTTTGGCCGCCGCTGTCAGGGTTGGGAAAATGATCAATACGGCAAACGTCACCAATGTGAGTTCCGTTTTCGTTTCAAGCTCTGCCCTCATTGCAATGCAGAAAACGATATCGCAGCGCGGCGTTGCCACAGTTGCCAGGAGGTGCTGGTTGATCCTGACGATATGCTGAAAGCCGCATTGAAACTCAAAGACGCACTGGTGCTACGTTGTGGTGGTATGCAGCTCATCCCTGAAATTGACAGTAAAGGAGAATGGCTGAAAATCATCTATTACGATGAAGATGGCGCTGACGTTTCCGAACGCTTTCGACTTACAACCCCTGCCCAGCGACGGCTCTTTGAGCACCAATTTCTTCGTCAGCATCAACGTGCTCCGACCATACCTTTTAACTGGAAAACCGCCTCAGATATCGTTCACCAGCAACCTTTATTACGTCATCCAGATTTTGTGGTCGCCCGTAAAAAAGGTCGATTCTGGCAGATTCGTGAAAAAATCTTTGATTACCAAGGACGTTTCCGACGAGCAGACTCATTGTATTAATAGGAGTCGTATTAATAGGAGTCGTATTAATAGGTTCAGATTAACCTATTCCATTTGCTGTAACTGCCATTTTTCGCTAGAATGCCGCCCGCTTGACCTATGTTAAGCCAAATCTCGAACCTGCTGCTGGGTCGCCTGTAGCAGGATTTATTTTCTTCTTAAAGAGAAAAAATAATGTTTACTATTAATGCAGAAGTACGTAAAGAGCAGGGCAAAGGTGCGAGCCGCCGCCTGCGCAGAGCTAACAAGTTCCCAGCTATCGTATACGGTGGCAACCAAGAGCCAGTTTCTATTGAGCTGGATCACGATCAGGTTATTAATATGGAACACAAAGCTGAATTTTATAGCGAAGTTCTGACCCTGGTTATCGACGGTAAAGAAACTAAAGTTAAAGTGCAGGCTGTACAGCGCCATCCGTTTAAGCCAAAACTGGCGCACATTGACTTCCTGCGTGCTTAATTAGCCACAGCCGAGCTTTTCGGGACGCCGAGTAAATAACGCCGCATTTGCGGCGTTATTTATTTCTTAACCTCAATGACCACCATTACGGCGCTGTAACTGGTCACGTAAATTTGGCGGCGTACCTTTAATGGTTAAAGTATCCGTTGCCGGATCCCAGAAAATTCTTTCACCAAACAACATCGCATCGAAATTAATTGTTAATCCGCCACCGCTGCCGGCAAATTTAGTTAGCTGACGCAACGTACTGCGATCTGCCGGAAAACTCTCCTCCAGTTCATATCCCTGCTCCTGAGAAAACTGCTGAAAGTTCTGCTCTCCAAACGTGGGTAATGCCTGAGACAACTCCTTAATTTCGATTTCCTCTCCCGCCTGCAATTGTTCATTACAATAGCTGTATACTTGCTGGCGATACGCCTGACGCTCATTTTTATTAAGCTCACCAGATTCACAATAATCATCAACAGCTTGTAGCAGGCCTTTATTCTGAACTTTCGCATTCATACCTTCACTGGCAGCAAGAAAATCCATAAAGAAATCTGAAACTTTACGCCCTACTCGGCCTTTCAGGAATGTCAAATAACGGCTTGATTCAGGATTAGTTTCCCACTCCGTCAAATCTATACGAGCGACAATATCAGCATGAGGAATATCCAAATAATGCGTAGTATTTAAATCCAGATTATCGTTCACAGACATACTGTTACAGCTATTAAGCACAGCAATCAGTAAATACTCTACCGCCAGATAGCGATACTGACAAAACAAGACCGTTCCCCCCTCGGCAAACGGATATTTCGCCAACTCATCCCTCAAACGTGCCGTTGCTGCACGACTGAACCCAAGAAAATCTTCATCACCTTTACGCTGATGTCTGAGCGCTTCTGCCAATTCACTCTCTTCATTAAATAAGCCGTAAGCTTTACTTTTTGCGCTGTATACCCGGTGTAATTCAGCCATCATATCTTCCACCACGTGATCGGCGGCGAGTAAAGAATCACGCAACACGACATCTAATGTCTGTTCATCACGCTTGATTAATTGATGCAAGGCAATCTGGTCTATTTGCAGACTCATTCTTTCTACTCCTTTCGCGGCTGACTTCATGCGTTTTGAAACACGCATTCAAACACCGATAACAAACGACTGCAATAAAAAACCCCGAAAGAAAATAACGTTTCGTTATCTGCCATCAACTATAATTTACTGGCAGATATCAAAAAATTGCTAAAAATAGGTTATTACTGCAACATAATCTTAACCGTGAATTAATTTGCCACAAAAGAGCAGAAAAACACGCATCTATACGGTAAGATAATGTGCTTTGTTAGTTCAGGAAGTTTAAATACTATGCCACAGTCATCTCGTTACAGTGACGAACACGTTGAACGCTTATTAACAGAACTCGTCAGTGTTCTGGAAAGAAACCGTACGCCGACAGACCTTTCTTTAATGGTACTGGGAAATATGGTGACAAATTTAATCAATACGAGTATATCTCCTGCACAACGCAGACATATTGCCGACTCGTTTGCACACGCGCTTAAATCTTCGGTAAACGAAGATAAAGCCCATTAATTTTTTAACTAAGACTACAACGTAAACAAAATATGGTGACTAGCCGTCAGCGTTATCGTGAAAAAGTTTCCCAAATGATTAGCTGGGGGCATTGGTTTGCCCTATTTAATATTCTGTTCAGTCTTGGATTAGGTAGTCGTTACCTGTTTGTTTCTGACTGGCCGAGCTCACTGTTCGGCCGAGTCTATGCTCTGGCTAGTTGGCTTGGGCACTTTAGTTTTATTGTTTTTGCCGCTTATTTGCTGGTCCTGTTTCCACTGACATTTATTGTCATGTCACAGCGCTTGCTAAGGTTTCTCTCAGCCATTTTCGCCACAGCCGGGCTGACACTGTTAATATTCGATATTGCCATATACAACCGTTTCCATCTTCACCTTACACCTTTGGTGTGGGATTTAGTTATCAATCCTGATCAAGGGGAACTAGCGCGAGAATGGCAGCTAATGTTCATCTGTATTCCCGTTATTTTTCTGATACAGATGCTATTTGGCACCTGGAGTTGGCAGAAACTACGCAGCCTGAATCGGCAACGGTTTGGTAAGCCACTGGCTGCCGTCTTTATTTCGGCTTTTTTAGCTTCCCATTTGATGTATATCTGGGCTGATGCTAATTTTTATCGTCCTATTACCATGCAACGCTCTAACCTGCCGCTCTCCTATCCAATGACCGCACGTAAATTTCTTGAAAAACATGGTCTACTCGATCAACAAGAATATCAGCGCCGCCTTATGCAACAGGGTGATCCTGCTGCGCTGACAGTGGAATATCCACTTAATGATCTGACTTATCAGGATAAAGGAAGCGGATACAATCTGTTAATACTGGTCGTTGATAAACTGGATAATAGAGATATTACAGAGAATATGCCTGTGCTCTCTCATTTCAGAGAAACCAACATTCAGTTCAATCAACATTTCAGTACTGGGATTCAAAATGATACTGCCCTATTCGGATTGTTTTATGGCATTTCTTCCGGTTATCTGGATGGAATACTGGCTGGACGTAAATCATCAGCCCTAATTGATGCTCTGACTCATCAGGGATATCAATTTGGCCTATTCTCTTCTGTAGGATTTGATACTCCGCTTTATCGTCATGCATTACTTTCCGACTATTCATTACCCACCGAAGTCAACCAAAGTAACCAACTGACGGTCGAACAATGGCAACAATGGCTAAACTTACCCAATACTAATGCCCCGTGGTTCTCTTTCTTAAGAATGAGTGGATTGGATAAAATTGATGCACTAGGTAATGCTGCTACGCTTGACAGCCGGATTAATACTGTACTAGAGACACTAAAAAACAAAAATACACTGAACAATACTGTCATTGTTATTACTGCTGAACATAGTGAGATCGCCGCTACACATCCACCTAGATGGATAAACAATGGCAAATTTAATCGTGCTCAAATGCACGTTCCACTGCTAATTCATTGGCCTGGAACACCATCACAGACCATTAATAAACTGACAAGTCATCAGGACGTCATGACAACATTAATGCAACGTTTGTTGCATGTCAGCAATACTCCTGCTGATTATTCTCAGGGCCAAGATCTATTTGCAGCACAGCGTGATAATCCGTGGGTGATTACCGGTGATGATGGTTCCCTTATCATTACAACCAGCGAAAACACCCTGTTCCTGGATAAAAATGGTGACTATCACTTATATGACTTGGAAGGCAATGAAATCAAAGATGCTAAGCCCAATTTGGCGCAACTGTTACAGATACTAACTGAGGTTAAACATTTTATAGCCAACTAAATGCTTAAAAATCAATCGGTCACAAAATTCAGTACTTGCTTTTAGATAAAAAATCAGTACTATAATACGAATTATCGGCATGTAGCGCAGCTTGGTAGCGCACCGTCATGGGGTGTCGGGGGTCGGAGGTTCAAATCCTCTCATGCCGACCAAATTTCCCTAGAAAAACCAACCTCTTGTGGTTGGTTTTTTTATGGCTGGGATTTGCTTGGTGTAAAATGGGTGTAAAACCCCAACTTCAAATCCGGCATTGATAACCACTGACAAACCCACTTTTTCTGACCAAAAACATAAAATTATCTAATTATTACTCTTCACTTCGGCACTTCCGGCCATTCAACACCTGGCGCTTGATTCACATCTACACGGTTCAATAGTACGCAGTATTTTTTCCACGCTGTCAGTGACGCCTGTTCTCCGTCCGTTGCCATTTCGAGATCGACCGCGTATTGCAGTGGGGCTATAGCATTATTCGCTTCAACGAGTAATGATTGCTTTTGTTGCTCTGCCTCTGCCATTAATTGCTCTTTAGAAATGGGTGGATTTAAATGTGCATCAACTTCTCTTACTGTCATTTTTTTCATGACTTTTAGATTTTCACGAATATCAAAAAACACAGGCAAAAACGCATCATACTCCGCTTTTATCGGCTGAGACTCTTCTTCAATCTGATTGAAAAATTGTAACGTTTCATCATACTCTTCTGTCGCAAGTTCAATTTTCTGATTTAGGGTATTGATATCGTTTTCTGATGTTTCATTAAGTGAATGTCGCTGCTCAATCAGTAAATTTAATCCCACTTCTTTTTGAAGAAGTTTATTTTGCGCATCAAGATAGATCGGCTCCTTCTCTGCAATGAGTAACTCAAGCTCGGTTAAGCGAGTCACCGTATTGAGTTGCTCTTCCGAGTAAGCATGCACTTCATTTTTCTTATCTCTGTAATAGCTATATATCATGATAGTTCAGTCCATTTTACAATAGAAATTGATTGAGCATTAATCACAGGAACGACTTTGTATGATGCCCCCGCGGGGATAACGGCGGTTGAACCACTAGTGACCCAAGAGCCTGCTCCACTGATATAGAATGCTTGCACGCCATTAACGGTTATATCTGCTTGAAATGCTGAACCTAGTAATGCAATTGATACAATGATTGGTTTTTTAGATGTGTTTGTGTATGCAATATTTATAGCCCGTTGCGCTGTAACATCTTTCCAATGTTGACCTATCCCAATCATGCGCTCACTAACAGCTAATTGGCTCATCACATCATTAGAATTGTGCCCGTCATTTTGAACAACAGCCGCTTTATCGAGTTTTTTATTTAATGATTCTGATACATCATTATAACTTGCGTAGTCGCCTACAGGTTGTGCACCAATATCCCCAGCATTCAAAATCACATCGCTTGTCAATGATTTGCCATTAATTTTCCGGCTGCTCGGTACCGCCTCCTTAGCAAACGCCACCGTTTT
Organism: Photorhabdus aballayi; assembly: GCF_026153155.1. Lineage (NCBI taxonomy): Bacteria > Pseudomonadati > Pseudomonadota > Gammaproteobacteria > Enterobacterales > Morganellaceae > Photorhabdus > Photorhabdus aballayi. The sequence goes on from NZ_JAPFCD010000017.1 coordinate 63,688, forward strand.
CAACAAATTGAGGTTCTTTACAAACGCATTTTTATCTGGGATATCTGCGCCGTTTTGGTTTTTGGACAATTTGCTGTTAGCATTATCATTTACATCAGAAACAAGCTTCTGTGTTACCGCGAGGGTATTACTGTTACCGGTTTTATCTGTGAGCTGAGTAACACCTTTTTGTGTTAATGAGGCATTTGGCACTTCGGTTGCAATTTTTTGTTCTAATGCTCCATTTAATTGAGCAGTGAGTTTAACTATATCCCCATTGTCCAAAACATCGTTACCGGAATATGTCGCGATAAAATTGGCCAAAACAGATGTTATTGTCGACGACTGACGTAATACCTTATTGAGCAAATGGACAGTGATATTATCTGGTGGAAAGCCAGTTTTTAAACTCCGGCTTTCTTCATATCTTTCTTGACTCACTACATTTGCATTATTTTTAATAGAAAAAGCTTTAAAATCATTCTTGTGATTCATATACCTTCCTTAAATTAGACAATACCATTTCATAATCAATATATTTGAATCATTGTAAAAATTATCCCCCGGCAACTCACGCCAATCAAAGTTTAACTCATAAAAATAATAATTCGCCGTTATTATTCATTATAAGGTTAACTATCTTTATATAATTAATAGTAATAAGTAGCTCAATGTTTCGAAATTAAATATATATTTAATATCTGGAAACTATTTTTCTATTATTTCCTGTAACTCTCTCTACTTAATGTTCCACACTGAATCTTTAAACATCTGAACTCTAATACCTAATCCACAGTGTTTAAGAATATCGTATAGCTCACTGCCTTCATAAAATATACTCCCATTATTCTCATCGAGAAGCTTAAGTCTCCAGTTCTGAAAACAGGTTGGTAAGTTGGGTGGAAAACTCCCTTGATCAGCTTTATTTAGGCTGTTCCGGACACATAACATCAGGCGCTTTATCAACATCTACACAAGTAAATAATACCCATAAAAATCCATTCACAATTTGTACTTATCAAAGTATTTCACTGTAAATCACTGTTTTGGTCATTTGTTGACACCCAGATATAGCCAATCCTTGCCATATAAATTCAGTCGCAGCACATAGAATAAATTGTCTTTATCAAAATTAGCTCTATGTGTGCGTGTGTGAAAAACCTTACACGGAACAGGAAATTAGCTGAAAGGGGATTCATTTTCAAAGCCTGATTGATACAGCCACAGGAAAAACAACTAAAATAAACCACATTTTAACCGTTGTTCTAAAAATCATTTTTACTAATATAGTTCACAATATCTGATGCATTTCATTGCTCATCCTGTCATAAAAAGATAGATTCTCTTTCAGCCAAATATGCAAATATCTTTGGAAAAACTATTCCCATAAAACATAATTTCGGGGGTAATGCTATGTATGATTGGTCAGGAAGTGTTCCAGCTAATGCTAAAAATGGTCAACCCACAGGACTTATTCTAAAACAAGGAGATATAATCTCTGTCATTGCCAAAGGATGGGTAAAGTTCGGCCGTGGAGACAATCAATGGGCCGCACCTCAGGGTTCTATACCTACTCATCAACTAAATTCACTCGACGCGCTCAGTGCCAAAATCGGCGATAAAACCTACGACATAGGCAATGGGGTACTTCATAAAACTGTTCCCGTAGATGGAGAATTAATACTTTTATTCAATGACGCGCCAGGTTATTACGGTGACAACTCAGGTAAATTTCTTGTCGATGTCATAATAGAGTCTCGATATTCCCCTCTGGAGGAAAGAAAATAAAAATCGAGTGAATACGTATTAGCAATCAATAAAGTAATAAACATTCTCATTAATATAATGCCAAGTGAAAAATTATGTGATCTTCACTTGGCGGATAGCAATTCACAGCCCCTACTTTATTTAGGCACTTCCGGCCACTCCACATCCGGCGCTTGTAAAATATCTACACGAGCGAGTAATACTCTGTATTTTTTCCATTCCAACAGAGCGGCTTTCTCTGAGTCAGTCGCAATTTCTAAATCAACAGAATCTTGCAATAATGAAAGAGTGTCACTCGCATGTCGCAACATTTCTACTTGCTTCTGTTTTGCGTCATTGATTTGACTGGATTTGAGAAGGTCTTTATCAACTACCCATTCTTCACCATTCCATTTGTCATAATCGGTGTCAGGCTTCTTGAAGGTCAGAGTTTCTGGTAACTCACCGATTTCAGTAATTTTCTGCGGTAAACGTGTCTGTTTGTCGTAAGCTGTTTTTCCACGGTAATCCGGCACAATCAGCCAATGGGTTAAATCAGATGAACGGCAGGCGACATATCCCTCTTTAATCTCAGGTGGTGCATCTGTGCAAGAGTTCGCAGGAAGACCAATACCAACAGGAAGATACTCATCAGTACTGTTTAAATACTCCAGTGTAATTGCATCGTAATTAAATACCATGATATTTCCGCTACTGATAGCAATATTATTTTTATCCAATACAGCCTTATTCATCAGATAATCCTCACAATATAATTAAATGCTACGTTTCGTGGACGTGTTTCTATTCCTGTTGAAGCAACAATCACATTATCCATATAACCGTAGCCACCTGATCCCATTCCAATAGCAATGCCTAGTCCGCGAGTATCAATTCCATAGTTAACATTTTGGTAGACACTATTGAGAATACGGCTTGGTGTACCCAAACCTTCGGCCCCAGAATTTGAGCTGGACCACATCCGGCCAATCCTGTGACTATGTGGAGCGATATCTGCCAGTTGAGTGGAAAGTAGATATCGATTAATGTCCACCCCACGCCCATCATCCCAACCACGAATAAATTCACCCCGTAAATCGGGTAATACACCGGATGGATATGCTGCCGCTAATTTTGGATATAAAATTTTATCAAAGATCGCTCCATTACATTTTACCCACCCAATTGGTGGTACATCAGTCGGCCAAGGAAGTGGTATTCCTACCGGAATCTCTTCAAGTAAAGATATGCTCATTATGCTGCCCTTAAAATATAGTTAAATGCTATGTTTCGTGGTCTTGACACGCCTATAAAATTGAAAACTCTCTGGCCATTCTACCCCTTTTGGATAATATACAACTTTTACCGAAAAATAGAGCAACGGCCACAAAATAGGAGAACTTACAGGTATATTAATTTCTTCAAGCAATGAATCCATTATTTCCTTAATAAATTTTTATGTAACCACCTATGTGTCGCTATTGCCCATCACATCTGTAAGCTGGACAATACCTTTCTATATTAATAAAGCACTGATAATGTCTGTTGTAATTTTTTATCCTAAAGATTTAAAATCATTTTTTCTCATATACCTTTCTTAAATAAAATAATTTTCCGATGTAATAAACATATTAAATTATTGAAAAAATACTCCCTCTGAAATTCACACTAACCAAAGTCTAGTTCATAAAAATAATAATGCGGTATTCTTATTTCTTATAAGGCTAATCGTTTCCATATAATTTAAAGTAATAAACAGTTCAATATTTTATAATCGAAAACATATACAAATCATCTATATTTAACATCTGAAAGCTATTTTGCTCTGATTCCTTCTATCTATTCCTGCAATTCTTTCTGTTTTAAATTCTAAACTGAATCTTTTTGCATTTTGATACGAATATCTAAGTAACAGAATTGGGAAAAACTCCGCCTTCTCATTTATCACTAAAAGTTTTCATCAGACTTGTCTCTACCACCTAAAAAAATATCGCATTATCTAATAATTTTCACAATGATATTAACTTACAGAAAAGAGCCAAGCTACTCTATCTTCACCTCAGCCCTTCCGGTTAATGAACATTGGGCGCTTGTAAAAAAGAACTCTTCACATAAGTCAATAAGTAAATCATTATATTTTTTCTTTAATATCTGCCTGTCTCAGAATTGCATTAGCAGTATGCTTAGAAACTATCGTATATGGAACAGTGACTCCTCACCACCCTAAACACAAAGTCGTTTTTATGAATGATCAGATAATCAACCTTCTGAGGTTGAAAGAATTTCAGCAAATAATGACTGGTAATAGCTTCCCGCCTTACGAATTACCGGCAATATTTCATCAGTTACCCACTATTATTAATTCCAGATTATTTAGCAGCTTCAATTCGTTGGGTCTCAAGCATTATCGGTGTATGGTGATGTCCAGTAACCGCGTACATAATGGTTCCAGTTACGCTTACGCGACGTCCGATAAGGCTTCGATATATATCATAGAAATCATCAGACTCGACTACCAGTTGCATAAGGTTATAATCACCCCATTCCGGAGCCCCTTTAGCGCATCCAATTGGTTTATCTGGCTGTAATACCCAATAGGTCTCAGGAGTATCCCCATTTTCCACGCTTTCGTAATTTGGCGGGCCAGGATAGGTGATCTTTAATAATGTGCCATCAAGAGTAATTTTTTGCCTCTCTTTATAGCAGTTCTCTGTTGTTTTAACCGCGGCAATCTTTCTATACATTTCAGATGACCATTTATACCAATCTTGAAGGCATGAAACTACTGCGCATTTCTCGCGAAGTTCCCAATTCTGTTTTACCAGAGCCTTAAAGTCCGCATTGTTATCCGTAACCAATTTAGCTTGAAGGTAATCAACATATAGGTTGTCATCAGCTTGGGATAATGCCGGGGTCGAGCAGATTAACTTTTCAGCCTTACTAGTGGCTTTTGCGCAATCAAAGCTCGCTCCGAATGATAGAAATGACACACCGCACAGTATTAATGCCAAAAAACCTGTTAGTGTTCTCATACACTACTCCTATTGGTGATTTTTCAGCGTTAATTTAAATACATTAAAGATAAAATCACAACCTGAATTTTTTCCTCAGGAGATTAATTGTATTTTCAACTCTTGATCTCCTTAAAGTTATCATGACCTTCTCTGCCTGATCCTACACGACTGTAAATCATCTGAGCTCATCTATTTATTCCCGCGCTGCGGAATTGGATAAGTTAGTCAAGCACCACTGATCTGATATTGAAATTAAAAAATCCGAGCTCTGTTAAATACAGAACTCAGACTTTAATAGCAGGTTGATTTAAAACATCCAGTTTTTGGTATCAATTAGAAGATAAAAAGTATTTATTTTTTCACTGTTCAATATTCTATTGCAAACCAAAACACAAAGATTTCTATCGAGTATATGATTACCTAAAGTTAACAAAACCATTGTATGAATGGTCTACTTATTCAGGCCATTCTCGTTATTTTGGCTGTTCCGGCCATTCAATATCAGAAGCCTGTGAAATATTAACTCTGTTCAGCATGACTCTGTATTTTTTCCATACCGATAAAGCCATTTCCTCTTCTTTAGTCGCAATCCCTAAATCAACAGCATCTTGTAATGGCGCTATCTGCTGACTAGCCTCTAGAATAAATTGTTGCTTTTTACTTTCAACATACTGCTGCAATTCTTCTCTTGTTGGTGGAGGAATATCAGCCCATTCTGGTAAACCATTTTGACCTGCTATACGATATTTTCCTTCTGGAACATTATTAGCGGCGTATTCTTGATAAACATCAATACCAACCTCAATAATATCATCGGGCAATGAACCAGAAGCAATATAATTCTGTTCCAATTCTATAGGGTAGAATGCATTTGTTTTTGCACTATAAAAATACATAATTAATATCCTATCGCCAAATATCTTACAAAATTACCTTCTAACTGGTATGCAGCATTTCTGCATGTGACAATAAATTGACTTGCAGAAATAGGTAAGGTAGCAACTCCAGCGCCAAAATTTTCAAACTCAGAATATGTTGCAACGATCTGAAAACAAGCATTAGGGAATGGAATCGGGAAATATCTGTAATCATTTATAGCCCCACAGCCGTTTGCCTGGCCCCACTGAATAATTATTCCAGTATCACCACATTTCCACCAACCATTCACAACCTTGTTAGCAGTATTCACATTAAGATTACAACACTTGGCAATTTTTTTGTCTAATACGCTTTTAAATTGCGAGGTGATTTTGGTTACATTACCATCATCCAAAACATCAGTGCCAGATTCTGTCGCAATAAAATCAGCTACAGCAGATGATATAGTTGATGCTTGACGTAATACCTTATTTAACATGTGATTAGGAATATATTGATTGTCTGGAAACCCAGTCAGCAAATTCGAATATGCTTCATAGTCTTGTTGATTGGGTACATTAGCGTTACTACTGATAGCAAAAGCTTTAAAATCATTTTTGGCACTCATATACATCTCCTTAAATTAAATAACATTATTTCATAATAAACATATTTAACTATCACTAAAGATGATTTCTCACAATTCACATCGACAACAGTCTAGTTTAGAAAAACAATAATGAAATATTTTTATAACTAAAAGGAGTAATTATTTTTATATAATGAGCAAAAATAAACAACGCGATATATTGTAATTAAAAACACCCCCAAAATCATTATATTCAACATTCGAAATTATTATTTCTATATCTTTTTTTCCTTCAATTATTTTCTCATTAAGTTACGACTTTTTCTTACCATTTTCCATATTATTCATATATAGCCAAAATCCATATTTAAATTCTGGCTATATTCTTATGGTATTCACTGAGAGATTATTACCTTATACACCCAAATAAATTACCGGTATCATACTGACATTTAACGGGCGGTTTTCATCTGCCGTTGGTACGACCTTTGATGCATCAAAAGTGGCATATGCCGAATATCCATGATTACTATTAGCATTCGTTCCCGCAGCAATGACTGTTGCCGTACTCCTAACACCATAAAATACACCACTGGTACGAGTAAAAAGCCCATGCGCTTGCCATCCCAAATTACCTGTAATATTTCTAATCGCATCTCCCTGTATTACACCTGGTGTCAATCCAGCGCGCACAAATACCCCTCTTCCATCGGCAAACAGATTAGGCAGGTTGATTTTATTGCCATTCTGTTTGATTCCCCATGCTGCCTTATACGCATCTGATAAATTATTCAATGCCCGACCAACAGTTGAATCAATCTCATGAATAGCACCATTCGCAATATATTCTCCTTTAGCTAAATCTGATGCTGGATGTGCAGATAAATAGATATCACCCGGTCGCTTAGATCCGACATAAAAAGCTTTTTTTAATTGTGCAGTGAGTTTGGTTATATCACCATTATCCAAAACGTCCTCGCCAGATTGTTCCGCAATAAAATTAGCCACGATGGATGCCATTACTGACGTTTGACGTAATGTTTTATTTAACACATGGGTAGGAACATTATACGGTGGAAATCCAGTCGACAATTCCGGCATCTCTTCATATAGTTGCTGGCTTACTACATTAGCATTATTACTAGTAGAAAAAGCTTTAAAATCATTTTTTGCGCTCATATATATCCCCTTTAGATTAAATAATATTATTTTATAATTAACATATTGAATCACTATATATTATATAGATGATTTACATTAATTCATGCAGATTATAATCTAGTTCAGAAAAACAATAATTAAATATTTTTTCAACATGAATAATCTGTTTATTCAGACTATCTTTATTACTTCGGCTGTTGCGGCCACTCAACATCAGGAGCCAATGAAATATCAACTTTGCTCAACATTACCCTATACTTCTTCCATTCCAGTAAGACTGCTTTTTCTTCTTCGGAAGCAATATCTAAATCAACAGCGTCTTGTAGCGGCGCGACAAGATTATTAACTTTAGTCAGTAACTGAGATTTCTCATGTTCTGCTTGCTGTATTGATTCCTCTTTAGTAGCAACATAAATACTAGCAGATTTTGTTTTCTCGCCCTCCCCAACAACCTTGTCAGAAGGTTTATTCAATGAGTTATATTCTTGCGCCCAAGGTGTCCACGGACTATCGTGAAATTGGCTACGCGTATATACTCGACTGCTATTATAAACAAAATAACGTTGAATAACGCCTGCCGCTTTCAATACAATAAGCGAACCAGCGAACGGCTCAGGGTAATTCGCGCCATTTTTAGCATGAGCATTATATTCTTGATAATAAATCCCTGGAGTTTTATAACTATTTAAATCCGCGTTATCACCTAAATTAATCGACTGCCCGGCGAAAATATCTTGAGAGGTAATATTGATATCCGCAGCTAACGCTTTTCCATTAACTTTGCGGAGCCCTGTGATATATCGAGAATCAGATTCTGCTTTTGCATACGCTCCAACCTCTCCAGCCGTAGGCCTATTCAATGTGTTATATTCTCTGGTCCAAGGCGTCCACGGGCTTTCATGGAACTGACTACGTGTATATACCCGACTGCTGTTATAGACAAAATAACGTTGAATAACCCCGGCCGCTTTCAGCACAACAAGCGAACCAGCGAACGGCTCAGGATAATTATTACCATTTTTGGCATGAGCATTATACTCTTGGTGATAAATCCCTGGTATTTTGTAATTATCCAAATTCGCATTGTCACCTAAACTATGCGCTTGCCCAGCAAGGATATCCTGAGAAGTAATATTAATATCCTCAGTTAATACTTTCCCATTAATTTTTCGGGTATTCGGTATCCTGGTATTAATACTTTCACGCAATGAATTTATTATTTCCTGAACCAGCTTTTGCGTAACCACTAATGTATCACTATTACCCACGACATCGGTAAGCTGAACAATACCTTTTCGTGTTAATGAAGCATTTGGAACTTCTGTTGCAATTTTTTGTTCTAAGGCCTTATTTAGTTGATCGGTAAGTTTAGCTATATTACCATCATCCAAAATATCATTGCCAGATTGGGTCGCGATAAAATTAGCTATCACAGATGATATTGTTGACGATTGACGTAATACCTTATTTAACAGATTAACAGGAATATTATCGGACGGAAATCCAGTCTGCAAACTCTGGTTTTCTTCATACTTTGCTTGACTCACTACATTCGCATTATCACTAATAGAAAAGGCCTTAAAATCACTTTTAGCACTCATATATAATCCTCAAATTGAATATTATTATTTACAAAAAACACCTTTAATTACTGCAAAAATAACCTCTCACAATTCACACCAGTAATAGTCTAGTTGATGAAAATAATAACAAAACATTCTTATAAATCAGAATATTAACTATTTTTGTATAATTTAAAAAAAGAAAATTAAATTTCACAGAATTACTCTCATATTTATTCTACATTTTCCAATCCAACTTTCCTGTTTTAAGTTACAAACTTAATTTTTCAGCATATTATATAAAAAAGATCTGATTTCAACTCTGCATTTTACATATTAAATTGTTTCAAAAATAAACTAATTTTATAATTGGAATATAAAATCCTCATTAATATATTTATTCACTTAAAGTCAGCATTATTTTATCTATACTCTATGGATTTCAAGATGCATCGCGACGGCAAGGGAGTGAATCACCGGGAGCATAGCGAACTATGTGACCGGGGTGAGTGAGTACAGCCAACAAAGAGGCAACTTGAAAGATAACGGGTATAGAGAGATTTGAACATATTGGACATCTAACAGCATAACTGAAAGAATATATTGACTATAATAATCACTATCCGGTTAAAGAAAAATTAAAAAGTCTGACTCTTATTAACTACAGAACTCAGACTTTAATAGCCACTTAATTTAAACTGTTCAAGTTTTGAAAGGCAGTGAAAACATAAAAAGCATTTACTTTTGCATTATAGATTACATATCAATACCCTACTGCAAACCAAAACGCAGAGCTTTCAGTCTCATATGCGCAATAACTAAATCCTGTTACGGCTAATTGTTTTGCAACAACATTGTATGATGATTGTGGGTTAGATTTATCACCCAACGTCAACGAAACATTTACACAAGCATTAGGAAACTGAATTGGAAAATTAACTGGTGTATCATACGCTGCCCAATTCACGACCCCCCACTGATAAATCACCCCGGTATCCCCACATTTCCACCAACCATTCACTGATTTCAAAGCTGTATTTTTATTTCCTTTAGCATTAATTAGGTTGTCTACTTCTGCTTTTGTATACCCACTAATAACCCTGTCAGCAGGTTTATTTAATGTGTTATATTCTTGGGCCCAAGGTGTCCACGGATTATCATGGAATTGGCTACGTGTATATACCCGACTGCTGTTATAAACGAAATAACGTTGAATGATTCCGGCCGCTTTCAATACAATAAGCGAACCAGAGAGCGGCTCAGGATAATTGACGCCATTTTTAGCATGAGCATTATAATCCTGATAATAAATCCCAGGTGTTTTACAGTAATCCAAATTTACATTATCACCTAAACTAATCGCCTGCCCACTCAAAATATCCTGAGAAGTAATAGTCACATCCGTAGATAAAGATTTTCCATTTATTTTGCGAATTCCTGCAATATATCGAGAATCAGCTTCTATTTTTGTATATGCGCCAATCTCCTCAGCAGTAGGTTTATTCAATGTGTTATATTCTCTGGTCCAAGGTGTCCACGGATTATCATGAAACTGACTACGTGTATATACTCGACTACTATTATAAACAAAATAGCGTTGAACTACTCCAGCCGATTTCAATACAACAAGAGAACCGGCAAGCTGTTCAGGGTAATTAAGGCCATTTTTAGCATGAGCATCATACTCTTGATGATAAATTCCCGGCGTTTTATAGCTATTCAAATCCGCCTTTTCACCTAAGCTAATCGCCTGTCCACCCAAAATATCCTGAGAAGTAATAATGATATCCTCAGACAGTGCTTTCCCGTTAATTTTTCGAGTATTGGGTACCTTGGTATTAACGCTTTCACGCAATGAATTTACTATTTCCTGAGCAAGCTTTTGTGTAACAGCTAATGTGTCACTATCTCCCACCACATTAGTAAGCTGAACAACACCTTTTTGTGTTAGTGAGGCATTTGGAACTTCTGTTATGATTTTTTGTTTTAATGCCTTATTTAATTGCTCAGCTAATTTAGCTATATCGCCATCATCCAGAATATCACTGCCAGATTGGGTCGCAATAAAATTAGCCACGACAGATGCTATTGTTGACGATTGACGTAATACTTTGTTTAGCAAATTACTAGTGATATTATCTGGTGGAAACCCAGCCTGCAAACTCTGATCTTGTTCATATTTATCCTGACTCACTATATTAGCATTATTACTAATAGAAAAAGCCTTAAAATCATTCTTAGTACTCATATACACCCCTTAGGTTAAATATTATTATTTAATTGTTATCAAAGCAATCCACCATAATTTACGGCAGCCATAGTTTAATTCATAAAAATAATAATAAAATGTTCTTCTAACTTAGGAGAATAATTATTTTTATATAATTGACAGCAAGAAAAAAACTAACAAGTTTCAACTAAGACTATATTCAAACCATTTATATTCAACATCTAAAATTATTTCACTTTGTCATTACTTATTTTTATATTCCATGTTCCAGACTACATTTTTCAATATTCTCATTCCAGCACAAATAAAATACTGTACAAATGGCCTGTTTATTCAGGCCATTTTCATTACTTTGGCTGTTCCGGCCATTCGATAACAGGAATGAACAAAATATTTTTGTTGGTTATGAAATATCTGCTCACGCTAATAAATCATTAAATCGTTATTTTTTCATTAGTTGAAATGCAGATAAATCTAATTTTAGCTCTACATTTACCATATTAAATTACGTTTAAAATAAACTAGCTCTCTAATGTAGATTGGAATTGCCCATTAATATCTGAAATCCTACTCATATAATAAGCGTCAGCATATAGACCATTACGAAAAGCATGATGTTTAGCAGTTCCTTCAATCTCAAATCCAAATTTTTTATATAATGCAATAGCGGCATCATTATCTGTATATACTTCTAACTCTATGCGTTTAATGTTTAACCAATTATCACACATGTCGAGCATAGCCTCCATTAATTCGCTACCAATACCCTGCCCCTGATAATCAGCATGTACTCCCATACCAAAAGTAGCAACATGGCGACGCCGAAAGTTTTGGCATATTTCAATACCAATCTGACCTACAATTTTCCCATCAATACAAGCAACCAAATAGAAACATCCAGCAGAAAGATTTGTAATGCGCTTTATCCATGTTTCCAGAGAAGGATAGGGTAACTGTAAAGTGCCATAGTAAACTTGTGGGTTAGCGTATAACTGACGAACTTGTTCACAATCGTCCTCTTCAACATGGCGAATCATTATATTCTTCACTTAAAAACTCCTAACTTTTAGCTTGAATATTAAAGTTAACATAGATGTTTTACTAAAAACATCGAGAAGTATCAATGGCAGGTTTGGATTAAGTCAGAATTGATTACAGCTTTATTTTTTTACACGATCTCTTTTCGGATAAAAGCACTGACTATTAAGCCAGCGCTTTGTCAACAATATATCTTTTAATATCCAATAGCCATCCAATGAACCGCTCGCGCCCGGAAATTAGTGTTTAGCGCACCAACAGTTGTTGCTGTAAAAGATACTGCTGTAATATCACCAACTTCAACAAAACAACGATCTGAGATCGGAGACGAAGCTTTTCTTCTGCCATCAGGTGTCGCAACCACAGTTGTACATGCATTAGGAAAGCTAATAGGAAAGTTGGCCAAATAATTATCACTACCAATTAAAACACCCCACTGATAGATTATTCCTGTATCGCCACATTTCCACCAGCCATTTGCAGATTTTAACGCTGTGTTTTTATTGCCATATCGAACATCAGATTCAGATTTAGTATAACTCCCCACATCCCCAGCATTCAGGCTAATATCATTCGACAGTACTTTCCCATTCACTTTACGACTATTAGGTACTCTGGTATTAATATCTCCACGTAATGAATTTACTATTTCCTGAGCAAGCTTTTGTGTCACTGCCAATATGTCACTATTACCAATGACATCAGTAAGCTGAACAACGCCTGTCTGGGTTAATGAAGCATTGGGAATTTCTGTTGTAATCTTTTGTTTTAATGCCTTATTTAATTGCTCAGCAAGTTTGGCTACATCACCATTATCCATAACATCATCGCCAGATTGTGTCGCAATGAAATTAGCCACAACAGATGATATGGTTGATGATTGACGTAATACCTTATTTAATATGTGAGGCGTCATAGAATATGGTGGAAACCCAGTTTGCAACTCTGTGCTCCCCTCATATCCTTGCTGGCTTATTACATTAGCATTACTATTAGTAGAAAAAGCTTTGAAATCATTCTTGGGATTCATATACACTCCTTGAATTGAATAATATTATCTCATAAAAAAAATATTAATTTGTTGCAACAATAATCAATCTCATGAAATAATAATAAAATTCCATTGCAACTTAAATAATAAATTATCTCTATACAACTGATAGGAATAAATACCCCAATAAGTTAAAGTCAAAAACATATCCCAAATAACTATATTCAAAATTCGAAATTACTCTTCTGTTATATCTCTCTTATTTTAATTATCCTGTTCGGAGAAATAATAATAAAAACGGAAAGTTAATAATTCCTTTAAGCACTGTTTTATCTTGCTAGATTTGTATCAAACCAATAGATCGCCTGATTCTGGCTGTTCAATATCTCCCCGCAAGGTGCGCTCACTTCATCACCTAAAACTCTTATACCCGTTATCTTTCAAGTTGCCTCTTTGTTGACTGCACTCACTCACCCCGGTCACATAGTTATCTATGCTCCCAGGGATTCGCTCCTTTGCCGTCGCGATGCATCTTGAAATCCATAGGGTGTATACAAAATTATTTTAATCTTTAAAATAATTTTTAAAAACCGCTTGACTCTGAAGTTTTTCTGATTAAAATCGCAGCCACAATTTAGATTTTCGTGAAACAAATCACATTTTACCAATAAAGAGAGTTCATCATGAAATCTGTTACATCTTTCATATCAAGTGTTCACAACGTTGTTGTCTACCTCTCAACATCTCGCTTTCTGTAAGTCTGCTTTTTAACCGATGCGTGAAAAGCCAGTTTCCAAGCTGGCTTTTGTATTCAGGACTTAACCCCTGTCAAATTAATCAGCTAATTCATTTTTTATTTCCTGGGCTGCTTAATAAAATGACAGCAAGAAAACATCTGAAGGTGAGTCTGTTTCAGGAAATATTCTTTTATTTCCTGATTTCGTTTCAACTTTCTGCAATGGTTGATGGACTTCAGTGCATTTTCCTGTGGAACAAGGATAATAGCGACTAACCTCCCCTCCTGAAAATGCACTTATTAGTTTAGCCGAATCCATTTGTTATTAATAATCCAATACGTTAAGAATTCATTTCTTCAACAAAGCAACTTCATCCGCATTTTTCTGGCACAACAGAGTAAGATGAGTAATAGAACGGGTAAGATTATCTATAGTACTCTCCAGCTTTTTAATATCCATTTCCAGTTGCTTATTTTTTATATCCAATGCACCCATTTTTGTCAATTCAGCATATAATTGCTGACCATTTACCGCCTCCGTACTGTTCCTTGAAATATCCCCGGCAGCAACATTCACAATCTTACGTTGATTACCCGGTCTTCCTACAGAAATAACATTCGATTTGTTGGCAACAGCATTTGCACCTAATGCAATGCTCCCACTTGCTGTTACAGAGGCGTTTTGACCTATCGCAATTCCCTGAGACGCACTAACACTAACCTTTTGCCCCACAGCAATAGCAGACGAAGAGTCGGATCTAGAATCTGAGCCTAATACAATACTCCTACTTCCTGTTACAGAGGAGTTTTGACCAATCACAATTGCCTGAGATCCACTGGCAGAAACCTTTTGCCCCAGAGCAACAGAAGACGAGCCGCTGGATACAGAACTATCTCCTAATGCCACGCTCGCACTTCCCGTTGCAGAGGAATTTTTACTAATCGCTACTGCCTGATTCCCCCTGGCAATAGCTTTTTTCCCCAGAGCAATAGCAGCTGAACCGCTGGTTATAGAGTCTGATCCCAATGCAACGCTCGACTCTCCTGTTGCGGTGGAGTTTTGACTAATTGCTACTGCCTGAACCGCGCTAGCAACAACCTTTTGCCCTAGGGCAATAGAAGCTGAACCGCTAGATATAGAATCAGCGCCAATCGCAATCGGCCATATGACTTTATCATCCTTATTCTCTTTATTCTCTTTTCTACCCGCCAGTTGATTTTGCCCAATAGCAATAGCGGCCTCGCTAATTGATTTAGAAGTTAGTGGTGAAGCACCAATTGCTATAGCATGTATTGCTGGCGCTTCTGCATTCCCAACAACAACTGAATCTTTACCAACTGTTTGATCGGTTATATTCATATTTTCTGTAGACATATATACCTCTTAATTCAGAAATTAGATTATTACAACTTATTACTGGATTAATAAGCTCATCAATATAACTTAGTATTTCTCATTACAAACAATCAAATGACACATAATAATTTTATTTCAAATTTGTTACCATAAAACATTAAATAAATTTAACGTAATTTAAAAAAACATTATAACAAACCCAATTTTTACGAAAATTCAAATTAATCCACATCGTTACAATAAAATATTATACGAAAAATTCAACTTGTAAATAAATTAAAATCATGTAGCTATGAGATATATTTAACGGGCTTATTTAATGTATCGCATAGCTTCATTAAATATAACATTTACCGAACCAAACAAATATAAACCAACCGACACTATGTTGTTTTTATATATTTTCATCACCATCAATACAACTATTTGTATAATTTACCCGAGCAAATGCAGTTACGAGCAGAACGATTATTCTGGTATTCACTACGACACACCTCATAAATCATCACCAAATAACAATCTTACCACTAAATCATATATTCCCAGACTAATAACCATGAATATATAAAATAAAAACTAACAGACATTAATAATTCAATAAATTTAAAATATCGTTTTCCATCAGGTATCAGAATTGAAAAAGATGAGAAAGAATATAAAGATGTTTATACCTACCAAAAGAGAAAAAGCACCGAAGCTACAAATATTCAGTGCTTTATATACCAGAAAAATATCCGGCCTGTTGTAAGAAACTTTAATCGAACAGCATTATCTCCCCAAGAAATGGTTTAAGGATGACGATTAAATGACTCTAATTTATCTTGTTGCGATTTCATAGGATACCTGCCCTTTAAGGGATGCCTGAACTGAGCTACTATCTCCCCCTCCCCCAGCTAAACCCCACGTCACCACACGACCATCCGCAGTTAACGCGGTAAAAGCTGTACTATTCCCGTAGATAGCACGAACATGTTTCAATTGCTCTGCTACAGCATGACTATCTCCTCCCCATTCGCTATCACCCCAAGTCACTACAGTTCCATCACGGCGCAACGCAGCAAACGCAGCCTTCGAACTTGTGACTTGAATAATATCTTGCAGATTTGAGATAAATTCTGGAATTTTTCCTCCCCTATCAACATCGCCCCACGCGACTACAGAACCATTAGCCCGACGAGCAGCAAATGCATGCACTGTTGCGGTCACTTCAACAATGTCATTTAATCCTGCTATATCTTTTGGCACCACTCCCCCATAACTGTTTCTTCCCCAAGCCACCACTGAACCATTCGCCCGTAGAGCCGCAAAGGCATTATTCGAACTACTTAGCTTAATAATATCCCTCAATGCACTGATTTCACTTGGAATGACACTACCAAAATCACTACCATATCCCCATGCAACAACAGAATTATTAGCCCGTCTCACAGCAAAAGCCCAAGCAGCCTTCACGACTTCCACAGTATCTGTCATTGCGGCAATTTCCGGCGGCAATACTCCTCCCTTATCATCGCTTCCCCAAGCGACTAAATGGCCCGTGGCTCTCCGGGCGACAAAAGCACTACCTCCTCCCCATACATCCACAATATCGGTCATGGCCGCAATTGCCGGTGACACTAATCCACCATGATTGCGATTTCCCCAAACAACAACTTGACCCGTAGCCCGACGAGCAGCAAATGCTCCTGCCGATCCCACAATATCGACAATATCACTCAATCCAGCAATTCCCGCTGGCACAACCCCACCATATTCGGAACTCCCCCAAGCAACGACATGACCATTACTTAGCCGTGCCGCAAAGGCATTTACTGTACTAACTATCTGAACAACATTATTTAAAGTTGTTAAAGGCGCTGGGATGTTGCCGCCAAACCCAGCATCTCCCCAAGCAACTATATAACCGCTATCCCGCCGTGCAGCGAAAGCGGCAGTATAATCTCTACCCAATCCATTCCCAATCGCGTGCCAGCCATTGCCTGCAATATTGCACGGATTTAAAGCCACTAATTGGCTCCCCAAACGCACACGCAATAGACGATGCGGAGAAACATCCTGAAAGCTGCTACCAGCAACCCACTTCTGTTCCCCTTCATATTGCCATTCGGCCCGTATAGGTTTCAAAGTATTGGCATTTAGCGCACTAATATAGCAAGGAGGAGTAGCCCCAAAGTTATAAAAACCTTCTCGCGCATAACGGGCTCCTATTACCAGCAGTTTACCCTCTCTTTCCCCTACCACGTAATAATCTACAGGCTGGGATCGTGCCAATTCTCCAGTCGCACGAGTAACATCGTAGCTCAATCGAACATAGCTCCCTGAATATTGTTCTAATATAGAAAACGGCACCATGAAAGTTAGAATCTTGCCTCTTTTTTCGCTTGTCACCGTGTCCTGTAATACATATGCGCTACCATGCCAGGATAAAGTAATCTTATCCCCAACCATCATATTTGAGTACGGATTAACATAGATCGCCGCTCCATTGATATCAGTCACTTGACTAATATTTAATTGCCACTTGCAGGTCTCGGCTTCAGCTATCCACGGCGCAGGCAAAAGCTCATATTCTTGTTTAGGTTCATTCTGAAAAACACTATATGATATTGACATCTCTTATACTCCTTTCATAATTAAAAGTATTAAAAATTTAATTCTGGAATGGAACAATCTACCGACTAACCATCAAAATAAGCATTTATACCCGTCATCTTTCAAGTTGCCTCTTTGTTGGCTGCGCTCACTCACCCCGGTCACATAGTTATCTATGCTCCCGGGGATTCACTCCCTTGCCGTCGCGATGCATCTTGAAATCCATAGGGTATAGATAAATTTAATTATTTTGAATTCAGAGAATAAAAAACATATAAGTTCATAAAATTAATTGAAATGAATTAATATTTTTTCACATCAGATAAAATAACATTTAAATTATACAGACACTCCAAAAATACTTTCAAACGTCATCTATTATTAATTTAAATATTAACTTGAGTGTCGGATTCAACTCATATTATCTAGAATATATTCTTATCCTAATACCTACGGATAAGAATATATTAAACAATAAAGGAATAATATTAATAATTCAATGCATCGAGAAGTCGTTTCTTCAATGATGCAACATCATCCACACTATTCTGAACCAACAAAGTAAGATTAGCTATGTCGCTTTCCAGAGATTGAATCTTCTCTTCCAGCTCCTTATTCTTAGCATCCAATAATATATCAATCCTTGACGATTCAGCATGTAATTGCTGACCATTAACCGCCTCAGTACTATGATTTGAAATATCCCCCGCCGCAACATGTATAATCTTACGTTCATGGCCGGTTTTTCCTACAGAAACAACATTCGGTTTATTAGCAATAGAATCTGCACCTAATGCAATGCTCCCTTTTTCTGTTGCAGAGGAATGTTGACCAATTGCCACCGCTTGAGCCGCACTAGCAGTCACCTTTTGTCCCAAAGCGATAGAAGCCAGGCCGTTGGATACAGAATCAGCACCAATCGCAATCGGCCAAACGACTTTCGCATCACCTTGTTTACCCGCAATTTGATTTTGCCCAATGGCAATAGCCGCTTCACTGATGGTTTTAGAATTTCGGGGTGAAGCGCCAATTGCAATAGAATGTACTGCTGGCGCTTCGGCATGTCCAAGTACAACTGAATCCTTACCCGTTGTTTGTTCAGCTACATCGATATTTTCAATAGACATATTAAACCTCTTAATTTATAAATTAAATAACCATGCGTTGTTTGAAACTTAATAAAGTGTGCGACAGAATATGATATGGATTACGTAAACTCGTTTCACATATCAAATATCAAAACTTAAATTAACGTTATATTTATTCCCCGACAATATTAGATATAAATGCCAACTTGTAAATAAATTAAAATTATTGGATGGTGGAATACATTGCATGGAATTTATTTAATGTATCATCAAGCTTTATGGAATATATATTCAATAAAGTAAAGTCAATTACAGCCAATCAATTAATCACTTCCATATTAATTGATTTTTATATACTTAATCGAAGTAAACATAGGATAAAATTTTACTATTAACCTTAAATTATTTAAGAAATAATTATCAAGTATATATTTAACATTCCGAAAATATAACCAGATTTGACTAATTATAATCTTTAATAATAAATACTTTCAATGAAAATTTTTACCACTAATGATTTCGCAGCCTTCATGGGCGATAATTCAAGAACAAAAGAAATTCCCAATAATCTGTTGAATACTTATAATTTATTAGCCAAAAACTTTCCTAATATCAATGATAAGAATCTTGAAGATAACTTATCATTTGGTTTATTAACCGAGGTAACATGTATTGAGTGATAATCGACTCATCAAAATGCAGAAAATGGCAGAGCGTTTTCATAAATCTGGCACAGTATCAAATATAACCATGAGAAAAATTAATGCGCTGGTTAAACAAGATAAAAATATAAATCACTCTTCATCTGATGTAATAACTAGGAAACGCATAATTAAGTGAAAGCATATTTTACGGAACGCATTTCACTAACAGTATCCGCCAGTTCAATTAATTCAGCCGGGCAATCTTGTCCGGTAATGATCACCGTTTGATTAATTGGTCGTTCGCTTAATCCCTTGATAATTTCATCAAGGGATAAATAACCATTACTTATCATATAAGTTAATTCACCAAGCACTACCAATGATAATTCAGGATTACGCACCATACGCTTCGCATGCTGCCAAACCGCAGTACAAGCGGCAATATCTTTAGTACGATTTTGCGTTTCTCCAGCCAAGTTCATTGGTATTATTTGAAATTCTACCCCATGCTGCTGCAATAAAGCACGCTCACCGGCTGACCATTCTCCCCGAATAAACTGGATAACGCCGGCCTTTAATCCATGACCCAACGCTCGTGTAACCGTTCCCATTGCGGCGGTGGTTCTCCCCCTGCCGTTACCGGTATAGATAATAACAATTCCCCGGTTTTCCTGAGCGGCGGCAACTTGCGCCATAAATCTCTCTTTTTGCCGCTGTTTTCTCTGTTTATATCGCTCCTCACTCATTTGTCCGGCTCCAATATATTAGTCAGTCAAAGAACAACTGTTTATTTTGTCTGTATTTGCTTGAGATGATTCAGAAAATAATGTTTCTATCACCCGATCAACTTGTTGACGATCTTGACTCACCAACGATTGCATTAATCGCTCATTAGTGAAAAACCGCTCCCAAAAGTGACGACGTGCCGCCAAATGATGAAAATGTCGTTTTACCCGCTGACGAAGTGTTCCACCGTAAGCGGCCAGACGACCAAGATGCATCGGTAATAGCCGTTCGAGTTTTTCACGCCATAATCTGACTAATACCGGCGCATTACCCCCGGAGGAGATAGCAATCACCAGCGGTGAGCGATCAATCACTGACGGCGTGATAAAACTGGCTTGCTGTGGATCATCCACCACATTACAAAAAATGCGGCGCTCCGTCGCGCAATCACTCACATAACCATTCACCGCCGCATTATTAGTAGCCGCAATAACCAACCAACAACGCTCAAGCCAGCAAGGTTCAAACTCTCCGTGAATGAGTGTTACTTGGCCGTTATCCGCCCATAGCTTAAATTGCGAGGTAAATTCCCGAGCATTAACTAACAGATGTGCGCCAGCGTCTAATAACAAACGCGCTTTACGCTCCGCTACCTGACCTCCGCCAACCAGCAAACAAGTTTTATCCCGGATCTGACAAAACATCGGCAAATAATCCAACATAAGTCCCTCCTACAGTTAACGTACACCGCCCGGTATCATGGTCAGCAGATGCTGACGCGGATAAAAACGCGTTATACCCCGGTGTTCCAGCCACCAGCATAGGTACTCAACATCATGATGGCGACGATCGCACAATAACCCGACAACACTGCCACTGTGAGCAACATTCAGCCCATAGATCCCACTCTGTTCTACCAGTTCCAACAAACTGTTAAACGCAGGTTTTACTAGCAGTTTTTGGCTAGCCTGCGCACTGAGCGTCGTGGCTTCTCCTAATCGCAAGCAATCCCGTGTCGCAACAGCCTGACAAAATAGTTTCCAGGCATGTTCTAGCACTACAGCATTCTCCAGTAATGTCGGATGGCGATTTAAACGGTGATAATCAGCGGTGATCAAAGTTGCCGAGCTTTCCAATAACAAAATGTCGATAGACGGCTGCCAGTCACAGGCAATTTGAGTTTCACCCGTTTGATGATCGAACAAGGTAAGCTGGCTGAACAGCGTGCTATCAGTAGGTTCAAGCTGTACGCAAAAGCCAGCCAGTGTCGTTTCATCAAGCGTTTCCCCCAGATAACGCGCCGTCGCCAGCGCTGTAGCGGCAATATCAGCGGTACTACTTGCCAGCCCTTTTGCCACCGGGATCGTGGAAGTCAAGGAGATCCGTAAACCTCGCGCCATCTCTACCGATAAACCAAAATACGCCAGTATAGTTTTCATCATTTGGCGCATGCGGGGACGTTCATCTTTTCCCGGCACGCCATCTGTCACAGACACCTTGCTGAACCAGTTCACCGGACAAGAGATCAATTTCTCACTACCAAGGACCCACCCTTGGATAAGTTCACCACACGATGCGGGACAACGAGCTTCAGCCATAACCGAATACCTGATGTAACGCCGATATCAGACGACGATTATCATGCTCACCCTTGATAGCGACTCGATAATAATCAGCGTTCAAGCCTGAATAGTTAGCGCAATGACGAATCAGTATTCTCTGTTTCAGCAATGCTTGTTGAAGATTGATTTCCGGGCGCAGACAACGCAGGAAGATATAATTTGCCGAAGGTGGCCAAACACACAGTTCCGGTAATGCGATCAATGCCTGATAAAGCCAACGTTGTTGCTGAGATAACCAGCGGTGTGTTGCCTGAATGTAAGCATTATCATTAAGCACAATTTCACCCGCCAACGCTGCGAAAGCGTTAATGGTCCACGGTTCCCGCCAACATTTCATTGCCCTGATACCCGCAATATCACTACTGACCAGATAACCAAGACGCAACCCCGGAATAGCAAAAAATTTCGTTAGTGAACGCAGAATATAGAGACGGGGAAAATGTGTTATCTGAGGAATAAATCCGACAGTATCCGGGAGAAAATCGATAAACGCCTCATCGACAATCAACGCAATATTATGCTGACGGCAACGTTCAAATATCACCTGCAACAGCACAGCATCTGGCATCAAACCCGTCGGATTGTTCGGTGTTGCAAGAAACAGGCAATCAGGACGACTGCAATCCAATGCAGCTAATAAACGTTCATCCGGCTGATAACCATCGGCTTCACTCATTACATACTCATCAATCCGACAATCAACCCGCTGTAAGGCACGCCGATATTCAGCAAATCCCGGTATCAATAACATAGCTCGGCGCGGCTTAAGATGATTCACCACAGCATAAATCAATTCGGTAGCACCATTACCCGCCATCACATTTTCAGTCGAACAATGATGAGCTTGCGCCAATGCCGCATGTAACTGGCGGTATTCTGTATCAGGGTAGCACTCTGCTCGCTGCAATTGGTCGATAATGGCCGTTTTCAGGGATGCCGGCATTCCCAACGGGTTAATATTCGCGCTGAAATCAATTATCTCTTCCGCTGTAACACCGATTTTCAGCGCCATTTCCAGTACATTACCACCATGTTCGCTCATCAAATATTGTCCAAATGTTGAACAGAGAATCAGAATGCCATCAGGGATGGAACGGAAGACAGCAACAAATGATCCCGGCTAAAAGCCAGTGTTTCCCGCAGACGCACCACATCACCAATCACAATTAATGCTGGCGCGGTCAATCTCTGAGCTGCCACTTGTTGAGCCAGCGTTAACAGGGTTGCGCTGGCAACCTGCTGTTGCTGATGGCTGGCATACATCACAACCGCCGCCGGCGTTGTCGGCGCTTTACCGCCAGCGATCAATTGCTCACAGATACTCGCCAGTTGCGTCATTCCCATGAGGATCACCAACGTACCTTCCAGCTTTGCCAAGGTCGCCCAATCCTGTGATTCATTTCCCTGACGCAAATGGCCGGTAATAACATGAAAACCTGATGCATAATCACGATGGGTAACCGGTATCCCGGCACAAGCCAGACCACCAATGGATGAACTGATGCCCGGGACCACTTCGAAAGGGATTTTCGCCAGTGCCAAAGCTTCCGCTTCTTCACCGCCACGGCCAAACACATAGGGATCTCCCCCTTTCAGCCGGACGACATTTAACCCTTGCTGCGCACACTCCACCAAGATCTGATTAATTTGCCGTTGCGGCACTGGGTGATAGTTCGGCGTTTTGCCGACATTAATCATTTTGCAATCATCGGGTACTTCGGATAACAGGTCCGGGCTGACTAATCGATCATAGACCAGCGCCTCAGCTTGACGGATACAATGTAATCCTCTAACAGTAATCAGCGCCGCATCGCCGGGACCGGCGCCTACCAACCAAACTTTTCCGCTATTCATCATATTGTTCACCCTGTAACGAAAGTCTGTTGGAAGATATATAACCGATAGCCAGCAACACGATCTGGTGTGAGATCAACAATTCTTCATTTTTATTAATGTATTGATGATAACTATCTGTCCTGACACATTGCAGCTTTATCTGCTTGTTTCTCTTAGCAACTTCGCCCTGTATCTGGTATCTACGCCATTTTTATTATAATCCCTAATGTTTTTGTGACTACAGTTGACTTTTCAACCAAATTGACGATATTTAATACTGATTGATAAAAAAAAATGCCAACATACGCCTTATTACAGACAAGGGGCGTAGCGATGGAAGCCAAGGAATTATTCAGTGTCGGTATTGACATCGGCACCACCACCACACAAGTGATCTTTTCGCGTCTGTCACTAGTGAACCGTGCAGCGGTATCACAAGTGCCACGCTACGAGTTTGTTAGCCGCGAGATTATCTGGCAAAGCCCGGTATTATTTACCCCCGTAGACTTCGCCGGGCAATTACGTGAAGACGAACTGTTCAGCTTAATCCAGGCACAATATCAGGCAGCAAATATCGATCCGGAAAGTATCGATTCCGGCGCAGTTATCATTACCGGTGAAACCGCGAAAACGTGTAATGCACGCCCGGCGATTATGGCATTGGCACAAAAATTAGGGGATTTTGTTGTAGCAACAGCGGGGCCACATCTGGAATCCATGATTGCCGGTTTGGGTTCCGGCGCTCAAGCACTTTCACAACAGAAAATGGCCAGAGTGCTCAATATTGATATCGGCGGCGGCACAGCCAACTATGCGCTATTCGATGCCGGGCGACTTATTGCCTCTGCTTGCTTAAATGTCGGCGGTCGCTTATTGGAAACCGACTCTCAAGGGAAAGTTTTACGGGCGCATCCGCCGGGAGCACTCATCGTTGACTCACTATTTGGCGAAAACACAGATATTCAACATCTGACAGCCACGCAATTGCAACAAATTGCGACACGAATGTCCCAATTGCTATGGGAAGTCGTCACCGGGCAACTCACACCTCTGGCGCAACAATTACTGATGACCGAACCGTTGCCAAACCATGATGAATTCTACGCGGTCACTCTCTCCGGCGGTGTAGGAGAATGTTATCGTGAAGCATCGGATTATGATCTATTCCGTTTTCACGATTTAGGACCACTGCTGGCACAAGCTATTCATCGTGATAATGATTTCGTCAAACTGCCGCTGCAAGTGCCGAAACAAACCGTGCGCGCTACAGTCATTGGCGCCGGCGCTCATACATTATCGTTATCCGGCAGCACTATCTGGCTTGATACGCTGTCACTACCACTGCGCAACATTCCCGTCGTTCATCCTGGCGCAGAAACCGCTGAACCACTGGCAGATGCCTGGCAACAGGCGCTCACACAAATGGATCTGGATGCCGAACAGGATCTGTATGCATTGGCCCTGCCCGATACCCTGCCGGTAAATTATGCCGCCGTGCAGACATGCATTACCGCTTTACAGAATTTTACCGGACGCTATCCCACTTCTCACCCGCTGCTCATCGTCGCAGGTCAAGATTTTGGCAAGGCATTGGGTATGTTGCTACATCCTCTGATGGGAGAACGGCCGCTGGCGGTTATTGATGAAGTTATCACCCGCACCGGAGATTATATCGACATCGGCACGCCGCTATTTAATGGCACTGTCGTTCCCGTCACTATCAAATCACTGGCTTTTCCTTCCTGAGAGAGCGTAAACATGAAATTGAAAACTCAGCTTTTTGGTAAGACCTATCGGTTTAAAGATGTCAAACAGGTGCTGGCAATGGCTAACGAATTGCGCTCTGGGGATATGCTAGCCGGGGTAGCAGCCGAAAGTTCCCAGCAACGGGTAGCGGCTAAACATGTCCTCTCGGAGATGACAATTGCGGATATTCGTATGAATCCGATCATCCCTTATGAAGAAGATTGTGTGACTCGCATTATTCAGGATGACATTAACGAAATCGCCTACGCCCGCATAAAAAACTGGAGTATTGGCGAACTACGTGAATATATATTGAGTGATGATACTAGTGTGGATGATATCGCCTTTCTGCGTAAAGGAATCAGTTCTGAAGTTGTCGCTGCCGTAGCAAAAATTAGTTCCAATGCGGATCTGATCTATGGCGCGAAAAAAATGCCGGTGATCAAAAAAGCCAACACCACCATTGGGACGCCGGGAACGTTCAGCGCCCGGCTACAACCTAATGATACCCGCGACGATGTACAAAGCATTCTGGCCCAGATTTACGAAGGATTATCATTTGGCGTTGGTGATGCAGTCATCGGTGTTAACCCGGTAACTGACGATGTGGAAAACCTCACTCGCGTGCTGGATACCATTTATGAAGTGATCGACAAATTCGCTATTCCAACACAGGGCTGTGTTTTAGCCCATGTCACGACTCAGATAGAAGCCATTAAACGTGGGGCGCCGGGTGGCTTGATTTTCCAAAGTATCTGCGGCAGTGAAAAAGGGCTAAAAGAGTTTGGCGTAGAATTGGCTATGTTGGATGAAGCCCGTGCCGTTGGTGCGGAATATTGTCGTCTTGCTGGCGATAACTGTCTCTACCTTGAAACCGGACAAGGTTCTGCCCTCTCCGCCGGTGCTCACTTTGGCGCTGATCAAGTAACAATGGAGGCACGAAACTACGGTTTGGCACGCCACTATGACCCATTTTTGGTGAATACCGTTGTCGGTTTCATCGGGCCGGAATACCTCTACAATGATCGCCAGATTATCCGCGCCGGATTAGAAGACCACTTTATGGGAAAACTCAGCGGCGTCTCAATGGGATGTGACTGCTGCTACACCAACCACGCAGACTCTGATCAAAACCAGAATGAAAACCTGATGATTCTGCTGGCAACCGCAGGATGTAATTTCATCATGGGAATGCCGCTCGGCGATGACATTATGCTTAATTACCAGACATCTGCTTTCCACGATACCGCCACTATTCGTCATCTGCTCAATCTGCGCCCATCATCAGAGTTTGAACGTTGGCTGGAACAGATGGGGATCATGGCAAACGGGCGTTTAACATCACGCGCAGGCGATGCATCGTTCTTTTTCTGATTCTTTGCTGAGATAAAATCACCATGAACCAAAAACCAATTAAAGCATGTGCAGATAATGCGGTCTTTAGCCAAGAACCACAAACATTAACCCGTCCTACAGCGGGAATCATTGACGAAACTGAAAGCTGTACGCCGGATTTAGGCTCCTTAGAAGCCAAACAGTGGATCGGCGTCCAAAGCCCGAACCGCATGGAAGTCTTACAGGAATTACGCCGTAGCACTGTGGCGAGAGTCGGTACCGGCCGCAGCGGCCCACGTCCCCGAACTCAGGCATTACTGCGTTTTCAGGCTGATCACTCCCGTTCTAAAGATACAGTGTTAAAAGAAGTTCCGGTTGAATGGATAGAAAAACGAGGATTGCTGGAAGTGCAATCTCAAGTCAGCGACAAAAATCTCTATCTGACTCGTCCGGATCTGGGGAGAAAACTCAGTGCAAATGCAGTAGAAACGTTACTGACACAGTGTAAAACAGGTCCTGACGTACAGGTTGTTATCTCAGATGGCCTATCTACTGATGCCATTATCACTAACTACGAAGATCTTGTACCTCCCTTGTTAAAGGGGTTGGAACAAGCAGGAATGTGCATCGGCACCCCGTTTTTTGTGCGCTATGGTCGCGTTAAAATCGAAGATCAAATTGGCGAGTTACTAAAAGCTAAAGTGGTTATCTTACTAATTGGAGAACGCCCCGGATTAGGGCAATCGGAAAGTCTCTCTTGCTATGCCGTTTACCAGCCGACAGTAGAGAAAACCGTTGAAGCTGACCGTACTTGTATCTCTAATATTCACCGTGGCGGCACACCGCCAATTGAAGCCGCGGCAATTATTGTCGATTTAGCTAAAAATATGCTGGAACAACAAGCCTCCGGTATTGCGCTTAGTCGTTAATGGAATGGCGGATATATACCCTATAGATTTCAAGATGCATCGCGACGGCAAGGAAGCGAATCCCCGGGAGCATAGATAACTATGTGACCGGGGTGAGTGAGGCAACTTGAAAGATAA